>DAOUGF010000450.1:0-9365 GCA_034429295.1 Chloroflexaceae bacterium | reverse complement strand
CGCCCCGGCAGGTAGCCGAGGCGCAGCCGCCCTATGCGACAGGGCCAGCCGAGGATCGCACGTTGCGCGATGTGTCGCTGCCCGGCGCCGATACCTGGGTAGGGGATCACTAAACAGAACCACATAAGTCGCACGTAACGTAGGGCCGAAGCATTCGCCCGGCGCATGCTTCGGCCTACGGACCTGACGAGGATGTCTGTGGTTCTTCATAGCGCAGCGCTCAGCCGCCGCGCTAGATCAGCTCAAGCACTCGCCGCACCAGGGCTGTATCGATCTCATCGAGGCCGTGGGTGAGCGGTCCGTCGCGGCGCTCGCCCTGCCAGATCTTCAGCGCAGCGCGCCGCAGCCGCCAGCCTTTCTGCTCGAGATCCTGGAGCGTCGCCTCGATCTCGGCCCGGTCGCTATCGTCGCCCCTGGCCACCGCCGCGATCCCTTGGAGCAGCGGCTCGAACTGCCGCAGCGCCTCGGCGGCGCCTTCCTCGCCTCCGCTCGCGCTCACAACCCCTGCGGCCGTCAGCCGCTCCAGCACCAGCTCCCGCTCGGCCACGTCCAGGGAGTCAAGGGCGAACTGTAGGGCGGGCAGATCTCCGCGCTCCAGCGCGCCGCGCACCGCGGGCGGCAGGCTGGCCAGCAGCTCGGTGGTGACGCCGGGGTTCACATCCTCGGCGGCGAAGCGGTGACGGTCGGCGTACTCCTGCAGGCCCATCGCCTCGAAGAGCCTGGCGGCCTCTTCGAGATAGGGGCGGGCGAGGTCGGGCCGGCCCTTGCGGCGCAACGCCCAGCCGTAGTTGCCGATCTGCGCGGCGGCCGCGTACTGCTCGCCCGCGGCCCAGTAGAGCTTGACAGCCTGGTTCAGCAGATCGGTCGCGGTGGGCAGGTCGCCCTGCTCAAGCAGCTCGCGACCGCGCTTGATCAGCCTGTCGGCGCGGGCCTTCTGTTCGCTGGCGGTCATAGCGCTGTGAGCACCCGCTGGCGCCGGGCGGGCGGCTTGGTCGAGAGGGTGGCGAGCTTGGCGCCGAGCTGCTCGAGGCTCACCAAGTTATGCACCGGCAGAAAATCGTCCACAAAGGGCAGCGCAGCCTGCATGCCCACTGTCAGCGGCTCGTAGCCGGCGCTGCCGAGTAGCGGGTTGAGCCAGATCAGGCGGTGGCACGAACGTTGCAATCGATCCATCTCACGACGCAAGGTCTCAGGATCGCCTCGGTCCCAGCCATCACTGATCAGCAACACCACCGGGCCGCGGCCGAGAACCCGTCGGCCCCAGCGGTAGTTGAACTCGCGTACGGCGTCGCCGATGCGGGTGCCCCCGCTCCAGTCCACCACATGCTTGCTCACCGCGTCGATCGCGTCGTCGATATCGCGATGACGGAGCTGGCGGGTGATTCTGGTGAGGCGGGTGCCAAAGACAAAGCTCTCGACGTCGCCAAGGCCCTCGGTGATGGCGTGGACAAACTGCAGCAGAATGCGCGAGTAGCGCTCCATACTGCCACTGATATCACAGAGCACCACCAGCGGTCGGGGTTCTGTCTGCGTCTCGCGCCAGGCCAGTTCCAGCGGCTCGCCGCCGTAGCGCATACTGCGCCGCAGGGTGCGGCGAAAGTCGAGCAGCCGGCCGTGGGGCGCGGCGCGGCGCCGGCGAGTAGGGCGCTCCTCAAGCCGCCAGCGCATGCGCTGGATCAGCTCCTTGGCCGCCTGCACCTCCTCCCAGCTGCACTGGGCGAAGTCCTTCTTGCGCAGCACCTCGTCCCGGCTAAAGGTGAGCTGTATCTCCAGCTCCTCCCGCTCCTCCTCCTTCTTTCTGGACTCCTCAGGCTCAGCTTCTTCCTGCCGGCGCGGGAGCCGCAGTTGGCGCCGCTGGATCTTCACCTTGGGCAGGATCGCCTGCATCAGCTCGGTCACTTCGTCGGGCGTTTGACCCTGGCGCCAGTAGAACTCGAAGGCCGCTTCGAAGAGCGGCAGATCCTCATGGCGCAGCACCAGCATGCAGCGCAGGGCGGCCTTAAAGTCTTCCCGCCGGCCGATCGGCACATGCTCGAGGGCGCTGGTCAGATCGACCATCTGGCCGGGACTCACTGGCACGCCCATTTCCCGCAGCAGATAGCCGAAGGCGAGCAGGTGTACGATCAGTTGTCCGGAGCTCCCCGTTGTCATCACGATCCTGTCAATACTATAATGGTCGGCGACTCATTGTAGCATAGCCAGCTCGCTGGAACTGCCTAGCACTCCTGTTGGCGAGCAAGCAGTGATTGGCGCTGGCAGGCACTTTGGGAGAGAGAACAATGTTGGATGCAAGCGCATTGAACTGGCTCGAGCAGCTTCGCGATAGATTTCTCCGTCAGGCGGCAGATGCCTCCGAGCCCGAGCCGCCCGCCCCGCGCAAGCTCGGCCTCGCTCTCGGCGGGGGCGGCGGGAAAGGCGCCGCTCACGTCGGTGTGCTGCGGGTGCTTGAGGAGCTGGAGGTGCCGATCGACCTGATCGCCGGCGCTTCCGCTGGCGGCGCCGTCGCGGTATTCTACGCGGCCGGTCTCAGCTTCGAAACCATTCGCGATATTTTCCGCACCATGGCCCTGCGGCGCATCGCCGTGCCCGACCCCACCCGCACCGGCCTGATCGGCCAGAAGCGCCGCGAGGAGATCCTGACCCGCGTCCTCGGCGACCGCACCTTCGCCGATTTGTCCATCCCCTGCGCTGTCACCACGGTCGATCTGGTGAGCGGCCAGGTGGTGGTGCTCGATGAGGGCCCCCTTGTCGAGGCGGTGCTGGCGACCACGGCCGTGCCCGGCATCCTGCCGCCTGTGTTCCGCGATGGCATGGTTCTGGCCGACGGCGGTATTCTCAACAATCTGCCGGTGGACGTGGCTCGGAGCATGGGTGCGGGGCGTGTGATCGCCGTCGAGCTGAACGACGCCGTCGCGGGCTTCAACCTGGCGCTGCCGATGGCCGATAATCCGCTGGCGCGCCTCACCCTCGCTCCGCAGCAGTTCAATGTAGCTGTGCGCGCTCTCTCGCTGCTGATGAACCACGCCACCGCCCTGCAGTTGCGGGAGAACCCGCCCGACCTGCTGCTCAGCCCGGCCGTGGCGGATATCCCGACGCTCGACCTCTCGAACCCGGAGAAGGGCGAGCAGGTGGGCCTCGCGACCGCCCGCGATTTCGCCGAGGAGCTGTGCGCGCTGCGCTCCTGGCGCCTGGAAGAGCCCGCGCCTCCGCCTGAGCCGGCGCCCGAGCCCGCCTGGCTGAAGCTAAATCTGCCCTTTGCCCTTCCCCGCTGGGGCGAGTCGCCGTCATCCTCCCGCGACCAGCCGGCGCCTTAGCGAGAGGGCAGAAGCAGGGAGCGGCCCGTGTTTTACCTACGGGCCGCCCACAGCCTCGGCGCTATCGAGCATCACGCCCAGCATGCGGCCGTCCGGGCTGGCTCTGTCGAAGGCCCGCGGCCTGAATGTGGGTGAGCGCAGCTCGATTTCGAGCGGGCCGCCCGCCTGCGCGAGCGGGACGTCGAGCGTCTGCCAGCCGGCGCCCACGCTGAAGCTTCCAGCGGGCCTGCCGCCGATCAGCACCTCCACAGGAACCGCCGCGCCATCGGGGCGCCCCGAGGCGAGGCGCAGGCGCAGGGTGGTGGCACCGGGCGGGGCGGTGATGCGCAGCCGGGCCGCACCTGTGGTCCAGCGAAAGCCCGCCTCGCCCTCGGCAGGCGCGTGGACGCCGCGCACAAAGCCGAGGTCGAGCCCGTTGCCGACCTCGAGGCGCGCCGGCACGGGCGTGACGAAATGCTCCCACCCCCACGCCTGCAAATCCTGCAGCGACGCCGTCTCGTACGCCAGATCCGCCAGAGCGCCGGCATCCTCCCCGCGGGCGCGGCGCACATCGCCCCGTAGCACATGGGCCAGTGGGTGGTCGGGGACAGCGGTTGTTGCCAGGTCGAGTTGGGCCTGGGCGGCCGCGAGGTCGCCCTCCAGCAGGCGCGCCCGCGCCAGGGCAATACGGGCCAGAGCGGAGCCGGGGTCGTGCCCGAGCGCGGCCTCAGCAGCGCCGCGTGCAGCCGTGGGATCGCCGCCAGCGAGCGCGGCCTCAGCCCGGCCGAGGTGCCAGTGCTTCCAGCCAAGCTGCCACGCCAGCGCAACGTAGTTGGCGTGCAGCAGCGTCAGCGCAAGGCAGACGAGCGGCGCGAGCCCAGCCACGAACGGCCAGATACGCGGACGCCTGTGGGGCGCCTGCGCCCTCGTCGCTGCCCCGCGCCCTCCTGCCAGCGTCAGGGCCGCGTACGGCAGCAGCGCGGGGAAGAGGGGCAGCCTGTAGCGCAGTTCCACGTGGAAGAGCAGCGTGGTAAGCACCACGTAGAGCGCCCAAGGGGCGAGCAGCCAGGCCGGGGAGATCGCCAGGTCCGGGCGCGCGCCCTGCTCCTGATCGTCGCCCTCTGGCCCTCCGCTCGTCGCCGGTCGTCCGTCGGTGGGGAATAATCCTCGCGCCAGGCCGTAGCTCCCTGACAGCAGCAAGAGCAGCCAGAGGGCGTCGCCGAGCGTGAGGCGCAGCCAGATGTCGGCGGGGCGCACCCAGATCGCCGGCCGGGCGCGCATGTCATCGCTGAACTCCAGGGCGAAGAACTTCAGCAACTCGCCCCATGCCTTCCCGAGAAAGCGCGTGGGGTCGGCGGCGATAGCGGCGAGGCCGTTGCGGGCGCCGAGTTGCTGGCGCAACAGCCGATCCTCACCCAGGGCGTAGAGCTGCGCCTTCACCGCCTCTCGCCCGGCCGGGTCGTTGTCGAGCCAGAGATTCTCGGCCCCCGTCGTATCGATCAGGATCAGGCCGCCGTAGGTCGCGTAGTTCCGCGCTGTCCAGGGCAGCACCACAATGCAAAAGGCAAGCGTAAACACGCACAATTGCCACATGGCAGATTTGAGCCACCCTGTTGCGTGTTCCGCGGTGCGTTTTGCATTCGCCAGCAGCCAAAGCCCGCCCAGCGGCAGCAGCGGCAGGGCCACCGAGCGCACCAGGCAGAGCGCGCCGAGGGCGAGCCCGGCGAGCGCAGCGAGGTGCCACGATCCCGTGCGGCCTGCCCGCACCAGTGCCCAGAGCGCCCCGGTAAGCCCGAAGAGAAACAGCGTCTCGGTGAGCAACTCGGTCGCGTTCGCCGCCAGTGTATAGCTCAGCGCGCAGAGCAGCGCGGCCGCTAGAGCGGGCCTCCTGGCCTCAGCCGGGGCGCGCCCGCTCGCCAGCGCCACCTCGCGGGTGAGCAGCGCCACGAGCGGGATGGTCGCGGCGCTGAGCAAGGCCTGCATCAGGCGCAGGTTCTGCACCAGCGAGTCGACCAGATAGATGCAGGCCGCCAGGAACACAGGGTAAAGCGGCGGGCGCATGAAGAGCAGTTCCACGTACTGCCGGTCGCGGAGCAGCGTCACCGCCGCGTTGAGATACTCCTGCTCGTCGCCGCCGAGGGGCTGGAACTCGCGCCAGCGCCACACCAGCAGGCGCAGGGCGAGGCCGATGAGGAGAATGCTTGCGAACTGTACATTGAGAAGTGAGAAAGGGCCGCAGCCGTTACGCATGCGAGCTCCTGGCCCGCTGCTCTCGCCCTGTTTCACTTCTGGCGTTCGCGCCTTCAGCATGCTCACTGCTCGATGTTCAACTTCGAACCTCCGCCCAATCCAGCTGGAAGGCCAGCAGCCGTAGCTGGCCCACCAGCGGGCCCTGCTGCTTGAGCAGATCGAGGGCGTTGGGCACAAAGGTCGGCGAGCGCAGAGTCACCACATAGGTGCTGCCTGGCACGCGCGCCGGCAGTTCAAGGCAGTGCTCGCCGAGGGTCGGGCCGGGCGTGATCGTGCCCAAGGGCGCGCCGTTGAGGCTCAGCGACACCGTTGGCGGTGCCAGGTCGGTGGGCCAGGCCGCGCCGATGCGCAGACAGAGCTGCCGCGGCGCGCCCGTGCCGGCGCCGGGGAAGCGCAGCGCTGCCTCGCCCGAGGCCCAGCGCACAGTGGCGCCCAAGGCCGGGTCGAACTCGCCCAGATAGAAGCCGCTGATATAGCCGAGGTCGTTATCGTCGGCCAGCTCGATGCGGTCGCCGGGGAGGCGCGGCGGGGCCAACCAGCGCCACGCCCAGGCCACAGGGTTTTCGCGATCCACTAGCTCGGGGTTCAGCTCGCGCCGGGCTGCGTCGAGATCGCCCATCTGCCGGAACAGTTCGCCTGCCACCAGGGCCGTCTGCCAGGGCTCCAGGGGGCGCGTCGGCTGCGTGGCGAGGCGCTCGAGCCCTTCCTCGGGCCGGCCTTCTAGCCCATCGAGCAGCGGGGCGCCGACGGCGGCGGCGTATGGGGGCAGATCGGGTGCGGCCAGAGCGACGCGAACGGCCGCCACATCACCTGAGCCCAGAGCATTCGCTAGCTCCTGCTCCCGCAGATAGCTGGGGCGTGCGGCCCAGGCGCGAGCCGAGTTCGCCAGGCTCGATGGGTACGGCCCAAGATAGGAAGCCCAGCGGGAGTCGGCGCCTGCCGGCCGGGGCTCCAGGTAGGCGTGGGGCGAGGCGGCAACCAGCCAGAGCAGCCCGGCGAGCGCGCCGCACGCCGCCCCGTAGCGCGTCCGCAGCAGCGGCCCGAGGCGCGGCAGCGCCATCAGCCCGTGGGTCGCCAGCAGAAAGACGAAGGGCATCAGCGGCACGCGGAAGCGGTTGATCGCGAAGAGCAGCGGCGCCGCGGCGATATTGTAGAGCAGCCAGAGGCCGATCAGCAGCGAGAGGTGAGAAGCTGGAAGCGCGAGGTGGGAAGCCGCGCTCAAAGGCGTGCCGCGCTCCTGCTCTCTTCTCACAGCCGCCCACCCTAGTACCGCCAGCGGCAGGCAGAGCACGTAGAGCGTATCGTCGAGCAGGAAGAGGGCGGCGACGTACCAGCGTGGCAGGCGGCCGAGGGCGAAGCCCTTGCTCAGGCGCTCGTCGCCGGTGTAGTTGATCGCGAAGAGGTCCACCAGCTCGGTGAGGCTCTTCGTGGCGAAGGCGAGGGGCGCTGCCCGCAGCAGGCAGCGGGCCTCGGCGTTGAGCAGCGCTTGCCGCTCGCCTTGGGTGATGCTGGCCGGCGGCCGCTCCAGCGCCGCGAGCAGCCGCGGGTCGCCGGACTCGTAGAGGCAGGAGCCTCCTCGCAAGAGGGAGCCGTCGGCGGCCCGCCGCGCTGTGAGCAGCTCGCGGCGCTTGTCGGCGTCGAGGCTCGGGTCGAGCAGGGCCAGCACGAAGTTCCGCGTCGGCTCGTCGCTGCGCCCGCCATCGAACGCCGTCCGCGCTCCGAGTGCGAGGTTGTACGCCCCCGTCGTGTCCACCACGATCGCGCCGCCGTAGGCCCGCGAGGCGTAGAGCGACCAGGGCAGGAGCAGGAGTGCGAAGGCGGCGATGAGCAGGCAGAAGGGGCGCAGTCGCGCCCATAGGCTCGATGCGGCCGTGCTCCGCCAGGTCAGCCAGAGCACCCAGAGGGCCACGATCGGCACAAAGCCGAGCGTCAGCCCCCGCGTGAGCGTCGCGAGCCCGAGTAGCCCGCCGGCCAGCGCAACAAGGCCGCCCTCCACGAGCCCCGACCTTCCGCCGGAGGCCTTCTCGCTGCTCACCTCTGCATGCTCAATCGCTTCTGCCCAGAGGCTGAGAGCAACAAACGCTCCCAGCAGCAGCGTGATGAACAGCGTCTCGCTCAGCAATAGCTGCGTGTAGCTGGCGAAGGGGAGATAGATCGCGCTCAGCCCTGCCGCCAATCCTGCCGCCAGCCTCCGCCTCTCTCCCCCGAGGCGCAGTCGCAGCCCCAGCAGATAGATCAGCGCTACGTTGATCAGGCTGAGGAGAGACTGGGTGATGAAGATCGGCGCGAGGTCGCGCTCGAAGAGGGCGATGTGGGCGGCGAGGAAGAGCGGGTAGAGCGGCGCCCGCGTCCAGAGATACTGCGTGTGCCAGGCGAAGCCGCGGCCGACGGCCAGCCAGTCGGCCGCCGCCAGATATTCCGCCTCGTCGCTGATCAGCCCGAGGCGTGGCAGCTGCCCCCACAGGGCCAGGCGTAGCGCCAGGGCGAGCGCTAGCGCCAGCCATAATGGCCAGTGGCTGGCGAGCTGCGAGCGGAGATCCCGATGCGCGCCCCTGCTCATCACGGCTCGCCCGCCACGATCTCGACCATGCCGAGGATCAGCCGGTCGTTGCCGATGACCTCTCCGCCTTCAACCGCGAGCCTGCCCTCCTCCGAGGGATCATCGGGATGGTAGAGGCCGAGCAGCAGCGTGTAGCGGCCGGGAGGCATATCGGGGGGCAGCGCGATCGAGCGGTCGTCGCGGGCCGGCTTGCCGGGCAGCCAGCTGCTCGTGGGCAGGTAGCCCTCCAGCGGCGGGCCATCCTCGCTGGCGATCGGGGGTGTATCGCAGCGCTGGCAGAGGTGCAGGAACAGGCTATAGTCCTCGTCCGGCTGTGTCGCCACATCCCAGAACAGGCTGATCGGCAGCGTGCCGCCGGCGCGATACACCCCAGGCCCTTCCGCCGTCGTGGCCTTGAGCGTGAAGCCGAGCAGCCGCAGGTTTCCGCCGAAGGTCGCCGAAGCCGCCGTTGTGGGCTGGGGCGCCTCGCCAGTGTAGTACGCCTCAGGCGCCTCCTGGCAGAGCAGGTGCGCGCCGTTGTAGCGCCAGATCCCGCAGGGCCAGCCCCGCTGCTCGCGGGTGTAGGCCCAGAAGTTGCCCACCAGCCCATACTCGTCGCCCGGCAGCGGCACATCCACCGTGCGGGCGTGATCGGGCGCTATCAGCAGGAAGCTTCGGGTGTGGCCGGCCAGCTTCTCCCGCCGCTCGATATCCCACTCCCGGCGGCCAAAGCTGGTCTCGCCGCGCCAGAAATTGCCGAAGGTGATCGGCTCAGGCGCCGGATCGGCGTTCAGCCTGCCCATGTAGTAGTCGTAGAGCGGCCTGATGTAGCCGGGGTGGAGCACCACCGCGTCGTCGGGGTGCGCCCGCGCCGCCAACTCGCCGATCGCCTCTCGGTACTGCTCCTTCACCGGCGCGCCCGAGAAGAGGCCGTGCGGAGCTTGGGCGAGCGCCGCTCCCCCGGTCGCCAGCGCGCCTGCCAGGCAGAGGCCGTAGACAAGCGCTACTGCCCTTGATCGACCCTCGTCTCTCCTCAGCGGATAGGCGAGGAGCAGCGCCCAGACGGGGAAGATCATAATCAGGTAGCGGGCCTCGTAGAGGCGTGTGAAGACGAGTTGGGCTAGAAAGAGCGTCAGAGGCACGCCAAACAGAGTGAGCAGAACTGCCGCGCCCATCCGCCGCCGCGGGTCGCGCAGGTCGAGGGCGGCGCACACAAGGCCCCAGGCTAGCAGGAGCGCCCATGGTGCCAGCCACCACCAGGGCGCGTCGCCGGGCCAGCGATC
>DAOUGF010000449.1:0-2763 GCA_034429295.1 Chloroflexaceae bacterium | reverse complement strand
CGGCGGGCACCTCAGCGAAGATTGCCCGCGGGTCGGCAAGCGCGCCAACACAGGCCGACGAGCCGCAGCAGGAGGCCAGCTCGGCGGGCGGCAGGGCGAGGATCGCCCGCGAATCGGCGTAGGAATGTACCAGGGGCGCGGCGTCGCATGCCGCGCCCCTGGTGTCAACCATTCGCTCATGTTCGCCCTACGATAGCGTGTCCTGATGCGCCGACACGCGGTAAAGGCTTAACACCGCATCTGGCCAGCGCCGCTCACCCTTCTTTTCCGCATTGGAGCGCTATACACGCCAGCTAGAGCGGGTGAGCGACGCGGGCCACTCAACGATACGCGTAGTGCCCGCAGGGACTCCAGCGCAGCGCTGATGTAGCCTCGCATGGGCGTTCGTCCAGCCCACGAGCGACATCAGCGCGAGGCCGGCGGGGGCCAAGCACGAAGGGGTACCAACGATGTGCGGAGCAGCGGGACCAAGGCGAACTATGCGAGCCAGCCGAGGTCGATGCCAGGCATGGCGAGCGCCATCAGCGCGCCGCTGACGGCGCTGAGCGCCAGACGGCCAGTCATCGGTCGAGATAAGGCGAGGGCCACGGGACACGGCAATGTGACGTGCATCGAGAACACTTCCCTTCACAAACCCGCCGATGGCATCACGCCTCCCCGCTGCGCCTGGCAGTTGGGAGGCGTGAGTGTCCGGGTTCCAGCAGACGCTAGTAGTCGAAGCTCCTGGTGACCTGGGTGGAGTCTGTCATATCCAGCGGCGCGGGCATCATGTCGGCCGGCCGTGGGCCAATAGGCAGCCCCGGGATCTCCGGCAGTCCGTGGACGGTATCGCTGACGACCAGTGCAAGCTGCGCGTCCGGCTCAAGCTCGATGGTCAGCTCGACGCCCTGCTCCGATAGCGCGAGGTAGTTCATCGCCCAGGTTGTGCGCTCGCTCAGCGGGCGATCGGCCAGCTCGAAGCGCCGCCCCGCGACCGTCACGGCGCGGATGCCACTCTCGGCCCTGGCAACGATGCTGGTCGACCACGGCCGGCGCGGCGAGGTGACCAGCAGCCGCAGCCGCCGCGCGCCGCTCTCCGTTGTGTCCTCCAGCAGCTCCACCTCGGGCGCCGCGAGCGCCACGGCCGGGGCCTCCGCGCTCAGGGCGGGCAGCGTCATACCGGGCACGATCTCGAAGGGCTGGCGCTCAGGCTGCGAACCGAGGAACTGCGCCGTCCATGCGTCGGGCGCCTCGCCCAAGCTGATCCACGCGGCCCGGCCCGTGTCGGCGTCGAGGCTGTAGAGGATCGAGCTCGGCCTGGGATGCTCAGTGTCGAAGCCCGACTGCAGGTTGGCGGCCACTATCAAGCCGGCGCTCAGGAGCAGCGCGCCCGCCGGCAGCAGAGCCCGCGCCCGCCCCGGCAACGCGGCGAGGTGCGGCAGCAGCAGGCCGCAGAGCAACGGGACAAGGATGAGCGACGCGCCCGCCACCGAGAGGCCCAGCAGCGCGAAGAGCAGGTAGGCCGCCGGAGTGAGCAGGAGTAGCCCAGGAACAGCCGCGAGAGCGAGAGCGGCGGCCCGCGAGCGCGGCGCAGCCCGGTCGGCATCGTTGGCGAGGCGCCAGAGGGCGGCGAGCAGCGCCGCGAGCAACGGCCAGGTGAACAGGTAGCTCACGCCCGGCAGGGCCACGCTGCTCAGCAACATCAGCGCTGTCCACACACCCAGAGCGCCCATCGCCAGGTTCTCGGCGCGCAGCTTGCGCAGCAGCAGGGCGGCCAGGCCGGCCATCACCGCGACCACGAGCGCCACAAAGGCGATCAGATACAGCCCGGCCTCATAGGTCGTGCCCATCAGGAACACGCGATAGTTCGCGTTAAGCTGCTGGATGGCCAGCCAGGCGAGCGTCACGGCCAGCAGCGCAGCGACGACGCTCAGCAGGAAGGCTAGGAAGCCGCCCGCCAGTCCGGCGATCGTCAGGCGCTTGCGCCGCAGCCCAGTCACGACCGCCACCACGAACAGCAGCGCCACGATGGCGGCGAGCGGGAGCGCCCAGCCCTCCGGGTACTGGACGAGCAGGCCCGGCCAGAGGGTGAAGAAGATCGCGTCGCCAGCGCTCGCCTGACCCAGGCTGCTGTTCCCGTAGTGTCGAGTCAGCGCGAGCATATACGAGCCGTGATGCTGGAGGCTGCGCGGGTCGATATTCTCCACGCTGTCGCGCATCGAGTGGTAGTCGGGCCAGTCGAAGAGGAAGCCGAAGTTGAGGCCTTGCGCGCCCAACTCCTTGAACACCGTCAGGTCGCTGCCGTTCGGCATCATCCGGTAGATGCTGTACAGGAACGAGTAGGCGACAGGTCGGGGGCTGGCCTCGGCCAGGGCGGCGAGCAACTCGCGGTTGCCAGCGCTGGTCTCGAACATCACCGCCGGACCGCTGCTGCCGCGGGCCTCGAAGTTCAGCACCAGGCCGACATCCTTCGCCCAGGGGTGTTCGTCCACGAAGGCGCGTGCGCCGAGCAGGCCGGCCTCCTCGCCGTCGGTGAAGAGCAGGATCACGTCGCGCTGCAGCGGCTCCCCGGCCGTAAGCGCCCGCGCCGTCTCCAGGATCGCGGCCACTGCCGCGCCGTCGTCGCTCGCCCCAGGACTGGTCGGCACCGAGTCGTAGTGGGCGGCGAGCATGATCGCCTGGCCGGGCTCAGCACCCGCGATCCGGGCGACCACGTTCTGCACCGTGCCGACCTGCACCCCGTACCGCTCCTGGACGGCCGTCGCCGTCTGGAGCTGTGGCTCC
>DAOUGF010000448.1:0-8907 GCA_034429295.1 Chloroflexaceae bacterium | reverse complement strand
CGTGAGCTATAGCTCCGACCCGCGGATCGAGGCGGCTGTGCGAGAGATACTCAGCGCGATCGGCGAGCAGCCCGAGCGAGAGGGCCTGCTCAAGACGCCTACGCGGGTCGCGAAGATGTACGCCGAGCTCACCGCAGGCTATCACGTGGACCCGGAGGCGCTGATCAACGACGCGATCTTCCGGGTGAACTACGATGAGATGGCGCTCGTGAAGAATATCGACTTCTACAGCCTCTGCGAGCACCATATGCTCCCGTTTATGGGCCAGGTGCACGTGGCCTACATCCCGAACGGCAAAGTCCTGGGCCTGAGCAAGCTCCCGCGGATCGTGGAGATGTTCGCGCGGCGACTGCAGGTGCAGGAGCGGATGACGGTGCAGATCGCCGACTTCATCAACCAGCACCTCGAGCCAGCGGGGGTGGCGGTGGTAGCGGAGGGGGTGCACCTGTGCTCAGTGATGCGCGGCGTGAAGAAGGCCAACGCCAGCATGGTCACCTCAGCGATGCGGGGCGTGTTCCGCGACGACCCGAAGACCCGCTCGGAGTTCATGGCCCACGTGGGCCGCGCCCGCCAGTACGAGGTTTAGCGTGAGCTCTATCCTGATCACCGGGGCCAGCCGCGGCATCGGTCGGGCCTGCGCCCTGGCTCTCGCCACCCCCGGCGCCCAGCTCACCCTGGCGGCTCGCTCCGCCGGGGCGCTGGAGGCCGTCGCAGCCGAAGCGCGGGCACGGGGCGCCGCGGCGACGGCGGCGCCCTGCGATCTGACGGTTGAGCCCCGCGTGCGCCGCCTGGCCGAGCGGGCGGCCGCGCCGGCAGGCAAGATCGACGTGGTGGTCCATAGCGTCGGCGGGGCGCTGGTGGCGCCCTTCGAGAGGATCGGGGTGGGCGCCTGGGAGGAGGCGCTGCGGGCCCAGCTCACCAGCCTGTTCCTCGTGTGCAAGCATGCTGTCGCCTGGATGGGCGAGGGAGGCCTGATCGTGGGAATCGCCTCCGTGGCCGCCAGGCAGGTCTTCCCCGGCTGGGCCGCCTACTGCGCCGCCAAGCACGGCGCGCTCGGCTTCCTGGGCGCGGTGCGGGAGGAACTGCGGCCGCGGGGCATCCGCGTGAGCGTGGTGCTGCCCGCCGCCACCGACACGACGCTCTGGGAGCAGGTGCCGGGGAGCTGGGAGCGGGCCAGCATGCTACGGCCGGAGGAGGTTGCGGCCGCCGTGGCGGGCCTGGTGAGCGCGCCGCCCCACGTGGCCGTCGAGGAGCTGACGGTGGGGCACGTCGCCGGGCGGCTCTGAGTTGAGGGTTGCCCACAGAGCGGGTAGAATGGGCCGCGGCGTCCAAGGCTGTATGTGCAACCCCTCAAGCCTATGCGAACCAATCACCTGAAGGCCCTGCTCCGCGACGGACAGCCCGCCTACGGCGGATGGATGAGCCTGCCCGGCATTCAACAGGCTCGCCTCCTCGGCCGGGTGGGCCTCGACTGGATCACGGTGGATGCCGAGCATGCCCACGCCGATCTGGCCACCCTCGCTGCGACGATCGCGGCGATCGCCGATGCGGGCGTGAGCGCGCCGCTGGTGCGGCTGCCGGCCAACAGCGTGGAATGGTTCAAGTGGGCCCTTGATGCGGGCGCTTGGGGCGTGATCGTGCCGATGGTGAACAGCCGCGCCGAGGCGGAGCAGGCCGTGCGCTGGGCCAAGTACCCGCCAGAGGGCATCCGCAGCTACGGCGGCGCCTACTTCTCGCTCACCATGGATGCCGACCCGGCCACCTACTTCCGCGGCGCCAACGAGCAGATCCTGGTGGCGGTGCAGATCGAGAGCGCTGCCGCCCTCACGGATCTCGACGGCATCATTGGCACGGACGGGGTGGATGTGGCCTTCGTGGGCCCGAGCGACCTGCACGCCCAACTCGGGCTGCAGCCCAGCACCGACGGCACGGAGCCTGCCTTCCTAGAGGCGCTGGAGCAGGTGAAGGCGGCCGCGCGCCGCCACGGCCGGGCCCTTGGCATCTACTGCGCCGACGGGGCCACGGCTCGCAAGCGCGTCGCCGAGGGGTTCCAGATGGTGAACGTGCTCACCGACGCAGTCGCCCTGCGGACCGCCGCCGCCCGCGAGCTCCACACGGCCCGCAGTGCCTGAGCTGGTACGAGCCCGCTATAGCGCCGCTCAGCTCGCCGCCGCAGCGCGCCCCGATCTGGTGCTGATGGATATTCAGATGCCGGAGATGGATGGGCTCGAAGCCATCCGGCTGATGCGCGACGATCCGGCCCTGGCTGCGACACCGATCATCGCGCTGACCGCGCTGGCAATGGTGGGCGACCGCGAGCGCTGCCCCGTTCCCCTACCACCTGCACGGCGAGTGAGGCTGCGAGCGGGCTCCGCCCCTCGCGCTCCCCACGGCGGGGCCGTGGTCCCGAACCAGTACCACCTGCGCGGTGGGTGAGGCTGCGAGCAGGCTGTGCCCCTCGTGTTCTCCGCTGTGTGCCTCGGGGCGGCGGCCCCGAAGCAGTACCACCTGCACGGTGCGTGAGGATGCGAGCGGGCTCCGCCCCTCGCGCTCCCCGCCAAAGGGGGCGGCTGCCCCCTTTGGAAACCCCCGAAGCCGACGGCCGCCAGCGCCGAGGGAGGCATCGCTGCATGGCCCTCTGCGCCGAGAGCGGGCGATGCGTTCCCAGCTACGTGCCCGCTGCCGGGCAGCTTCGCTGCGAATAAGGAGGGCGTTCACCTGCGCGGTTGAGCGTTAGCACGCCGGATCGAGCAGGGCGCGACCAACGGGCGAGAGCCACCACGCTCGGCCAGGACTCAAGCTCGTCGATGAGACGAGGTGGCAGATCAGTGATAGCACGGCACAGGCTTCCGGCTTGAGGTCCAGGGGCAAGGCCCCTGGCGCGGGGGGTGTCGGGGGGCGTGCGTCCGCCCCTGACAAAGCAGGCGGGATGAGGGGCGCCAGTGCCCGCAGCAGGTGTGGGCAGGCGGCCCACCCCACACCCTTGGCGAGGCCGCCGCGGCGATATGGTAAGATACGCCGAGTTTTCCCACGAGCAACTATAGGACGGAGCGCGCCAATGGGCCTTATGGAAGGGAAAAAGGGGCTGATCGTCGGTGTGGCGAACGACCACTCGATCAGCTGGGGGATCGCGCAGGCGCTGCACCGGGAGGGCGCCCAACTCGGCTTCACCTACGCCGGCGAGGCCTTCGAGCGGCGCGTGCGGCCCCTGGCCGAGAGTGTAGACGCCCGACTGATCGAGCCGTGCGATGTGACGAGCGACGCCGAGATCGAGGCGCTGATGGCCCGCGCGGGCGAGGTCTTCGGCCAGATCGACTTCCTGATCCACGGCGTGGCCTTCGCCAACAAAGAGGAGCTGAGCGGGCCCTACCTGAATACCACGCGGGCGGGGTTCCAGCTGGCGCTGGAGGTGAGCGCCTACTCGCTGACGGCCCTGGTGAAGGCGGCGCAAGATCTGCTGGCGCCTGGCGCCTCAATCCTCACCCTCACCTATCACGGCGCCCAGAAGGTGATCACCAACTACAACGTGATGGGCGTGGCCAAGGCGGCCCTCGAGGCCAGCGTGCGCTACCTTGCAGCCGATCTCGGTCCCCGCGGCATCCGCGTGAACGCGATCAGCGCGGGGCCCATCCGCACCCTCGCCGCCAGCGGCATCGCCGGCTTCCGCAGCATGCATAAGAGCTTCGCCGAGCAGGCGCCGCTGCGGCGCAATGTGACCATCGAGGATGTGGGCAATGCGGCGCTCTGGCTCTGCAGCGACCTGAGCAAGGCAGTGACGGGCGAGATCATCTATGTTGACGCGGGTTTCAATATTATGGGGCTGAGCACGGGAGAGTAGCCGGCGGGTGCGTTGCGGCGCATGCCCCTCGGCGCCGAGAGCGGGAGCTGCACTCCCAAGGAGACGGCAACTGCCCCACAGCTTCGCTGCCCACAGGGAAGGGATTGTTGGTGGGAGCGAAGCTGTCCGGCAGCGGGCGTGGGGCGGGGAAGGCATTGCCCGCTCTCGGCGCAGGGGAGCATGCAGCGATGGTATGCGGATTGAGGCGGCCGTCGGCTTCGGGGGTTCCAAGGGGGCAGCCGCCCCCTTGGCGGGGAGCGCGAGGGGCGGAGCCCGCTCGCATCACCACGCACCGTGTAGGTGGTACTGCTTCGGGGCCGCCGCCCCGAGGCACACAGCGGGGAGCGTAAGGGGCAGAGCCCGCTCGCAGCCTCACCCACCACGCAAGCGGTACTGCTACGAGGCAGCGCGCCGAGCGTCTCGGCGGGAGCGGCGCAGGGCAGCGCCCCGCAGCAGAGCGCGGCGCAGGGCAGCGCCCTCCCCTCACCCCTCCACGTAGCACGCCACGCTGTGGCCGCTCTGGCGAGTGAGCAGCGGCGGGTGAGGGCTCTCGGCACAGACCTGCTGCGCGATCGGGCAGCGCTCGTAGAAGCGACAGCGGGGCGGCGGATCCACCGGCTTGCTGATGCCGCCCTTGAGCGGGATCACCTCGCGCCGCGCCCGCGGGTCTGGCACGGGCACCGCAGCGAGCAACGCCCGCGTGTAGGGGTGGCGCGGGCGCTGCAGCACTTCCTCAGTAGGGCCGATCTCGACGATCTTGCCGAGGTACATCACCGCCAGCCGCGTCGACATATAGCGGGCCACGGCCAGGTCGTGGGTGATGTAGAGGTAGGTCACACCCAAGCGCTCGGCGAGGCGCTGCATCAGCTGCATGATCCCGGCCCGCACCGAGACATCCAGCATCGAGGTTGGCTCGTCGGCCACCACGAAGGCGGGTTCCACCACCAGGGCGCGGGCGATCGCCACCCGCTGCCGCTGGCCTCCGGAGAGCTCGTGGGGGTAGCGGAAGAGGTAGGACGATGGCGGCGTAAGCCCCACGAGGTGCAGCAGCTCGGCGGCCCGCTCCTGCCGCTCCACCACGTCGCCGATGCCCTGTACGGCCAAGGGCTCGGCCACGGTGTCGTAGATCGTGCGGCGCGGGTTCAGCGACTCGTATGGGTCCTGGAAGATCATCTGGACGTGGCGGCGGAAGCGCTTCAGGGCGCGGCCCCCGAGGGCCGCCACATCCACAGCCCCCTCCGCGAGCCGCATCCGCACATGGCCCGCCGTCGGGTCGAGCAGGCGCACGAGCAGCTTGCCGGTGGTGGTCTTGCCCGAGCCCGACTCGCCGACGAGAGCTAAGCTCTCGCCCCGCTCGATCTGGAAGCTGAGGTCGTCCACGGCGTGGATGAAGGAGGTGGCAGGGCGCAGGCGCCCGCCGCCGATCGGGAAGCGCTTGCTGAGGCCCGCGACCTCGACGAGGGGCCCGCCGGCGAGGGTTGCCTCAGCCGGCGATGATCGGAGCGGGGCAGCTATCGTCATGGGGCACCTTCTTTACAAGTCCGGGAGTAGGGGAGGGCTGAGGGCGCTCGCGCACAAGCACACCATCAGTGATGCGTTGACATCAATCCGCGGCAGGCGTTATGTCGAGCGTAAGCGGATGCCAGCAGGCTGCGAGGTGGCCGCCGCCGAAATCCTTCAGCGGGGGCGTCTCGCTGCGGCACTTGTTGGTGGCGAAGGCGCAGCGGGGATGGAAGCGGCAGCCCTTTGGCGGGCTGAGCAGGTTGGGCGGCTCGCCGCCGAGCGTGGCGAGAGGCCGGCGCGGGCCGGTGACGCTGGGGAAGGCCGCCATGAGCGCGCCGGTGTAGGGGTGGAGGGGCTGAGCGAAGATGCTGCTCGCAGGGCCGATCTCCACCAGGCGCCCGGCGTACATCACCCCGATGCGGTCGCTCACCTCGGCGATCACGGCGATGTCGTGAGAGATATAGATCATCGCCATGCCGATCTTCTGCTGCAGCGCCCGCAACTCCCGCAGCAAGGCGTCCTGCACGATCACATCCAGGGCGGTGGTGGGCTCATCGGCGATGATGATGTCGGGGTTGCAGGCCAAGGCCATCGCGATCACCGCCCGCTGGCGCATGCCGCCGCTGTATTCGTGGGGGTAGCGATCCATCAGCCGCGGCTCCAAGCCGACCAGGGTGAAGAGCTCGGCTACACGCTGGCGAGCCTGGGCGTAGCTGTGCGCGCCGACGTGCTGCTCCAGCGCCTCGATGATCTGGTCGCCCACCGTGTAGACCGGGTTCAGGGCGTTCATCGCCGCCTGGAAGACCATGGCGATATTGCGCCAGCGGTACTTGCGCATCTCGCCTTCGCTGAGGCTCACCAGATCGACGCCCTTGAACAGGATCTGGCCGCGAGTGATCTGAGCGTTCTCGGCGAGCAGGCGCAGCAGGCTGGAGGCAACCGAGGTCTTGCCGCAGCCGGACTCGCCCACCAGCCCGAGCGACTCGCCCTCCTGCAGCGTGAAGCTCACGCCGTCCACGGCAGAGACGCCGCCAGCGCGGGTGGTGTATGTCAGTGTCAGATTGCTTACTTCTAGGATCGGTTGTGGCGACACCAGATCTCTCCCGTTGCTTATTAGGACAAGGGGACAAGGGGACGCCTAACGGTGCCGTCAGGATGTCACCTTGTCACCCTATCACCTTGTCACCCTGTCACCTAGCTCGAGCAGAGCGAGGGCGATCACCTTGTCACCGCATCACCTGCGGCGCAATCGCGGGTTGACCACCTCGTCCATGGCGCGGCCGACGAAGTAGAAGGCGGCGCTGAGCAGGGTGATCGAGAGGCCGGCGGGCAGGATCAACCACCAGGTGCTGAAGTTGAGCAGGTAGCCAGCGGTGTTGGCAGTGTGGATCATCAGCCCCCAGGACATGCGCACGTCGAGCAGGCCGAAGAAGGAGAGGGTGGCCTCGGCGGCGATCGCCTCGGTAACGCCGAACATCATGTAGAGGAAGGAGAGGGGTAGCAGGTTGGGGATGATGTGGCGCAGGATGATGTGGCCGTGGCCGCCGCCCGCCACGCGGGCCGCCTCGATGTAGGCGCGGACCTTCACGGTGAGGGCCTGGGATTTGATCACGATCGCGGTGCCGCCGAAACCGCCCAGGATGCCGATCACGACCGCCAGAGTGAACAGGTTGAGCTCGAAGAGCGCGCCAAGCACGATCAGGATCACGATGAAGGGCAGGATGATCACCAGGTCGGCCAGGCGCATTAAGAAGGTGTCGATCGCCCCGCCGAAGTAGCCCGCCACCGCGCCCACAGTCGTCCCGATCAGCACGGTGACGAGAGCGGCGGTGATGCCGAGCGTGAAGGCCGAGCCTGTGCCGAACATCAACTGGCTGAGCACATCGCGCCCCAGGGGGTCGGTGCCGAGCCAGTGGGCCGCCGATGGGCCGACCGGGTGGGACGGGAAGGCCGGGTCGTAGCCGATGATCGGGTCGTAGATCGCCCGCGGCCAGACGCGCCCCATCAGCAGCGGGTGGAGCACGGCGAAGAGCCCGAAGCAGACGATGATCGCGAGCCCGATCAGGCCGATGGGCTGCTCGGCGAAGAGCCGCCACTGGGCCGCCAGCGAGCGCCCGAGGAGCCGCAGGCGCACCTGCCAGAGCGGGAGGCGGCGCAGGCGCCGCAGCTCGTCCTGGGCCAGGCGCTCGGTATCTTCAAGGACCAGGCCCGGTTTGGTCAGGGTCTCACGCGCCATAGCGGTATCCTCTTATCGTACGAGGGGCACGAAGGCCCGCCTTTACATGCGTCGCTACGCATACCGTATCCGCGGGTCGAGGAAGGCGTAGAGCACATCCACCACGAGGTGGGCGACCAGCGCGAGGATGCCCACGACGAGCACGCAGCCCATCGCAGTGGGGATGTCGCTCGTCTGGGCGGAGATCAACAGTGCCTCGCCCATGCCCGGCCAGGAGAAGATGTTCTCGGTGATGATGCCGCCGCCCAACGCCGTGGCGAGCGCGAAGACCAGGGTAGTGACGACGGGCAGCAGCGCGTTGCGCGCCGCGTGCCTGTCGCGGATCACGCGCTCGGGCAGACCTTTGGCGCGAGCCGTGGTGATGTAATCCTCCCGCAGCGTCTCCAGCATGCTGTTGCGGGTGAGTAGCATCGTGCCGGCGAAGTTCACCAGGGTGAGGGTGAGCACGGGCAGGATGATGTGCCAGAGCATGTCGGTGGCGTACGGGCCGAGGCCGCTCCAGGCCCAAACGGCGACGGTGACTCCCAACAGCAGCGCGAAGCCACCCCAACGGGCCAGTGTGCGGATGCGGGGCGTGCGCCGCCTGGTGGCGACCGTGATAGCGAGCATGACGACCGAGCCGACGAAGGCGGTGAGCAGCAAGTTGTTGAAGACGACGTTGGCCTCGACGGGGGCCGTGCGCCAGAGTTGGGGCGAGATGAACTTGCCGATCGGGAACCAGTCGAGGGTGTAGGCGAAGAGCCAGAGCATCAGCAGGGCGAACCAGGGGAGGAAGACCGTGAAGAGGGTCGCGCCACCCAGCGTGATCACATACTCAAGGGCGCGGCCCCGCTGCCAGGCGAGGATCTTCCCGGCCAGGAAGCCCACGTAGAACGAGACGATGGTTGAGGTGATGAAGAGCACCAGCGTGCGCGGCGCCCGCTCCGCGATCACCTCGGTGACCGGCTTGGGGTAGTACTGGTAGGAGATACCTAAGTCGCCCCGGAGCAGGTTGCCGATGTACTTCGTGAAGCGCACGTGGGGCGGCTCGTCGAGGCCGAAGTTGCGCTCCAGGGCCTCCCGCTGGGCCGGCGTGAGCCGCGGGTTGTCGATGAAGGTCTGGCTGTAGTCGCCCGGCTGCGCTTCGAGCAGCACGTAGGTGAGCACCACAAACAGCCCGAAGGTGAGCACCATCTGGAGCGTGCGGCCGAGGATGTAGCGGAGCATTGTGTGTTCCTAGCGAGACAGGGTGACAAGGTGACCGGGTGACAAGGTGAAGCCTATCGGCACCATCAGGATGTCACCCGGCCCCCCTCACCTTGTCACCCTGCCATCACTCACTCCGCCCTGG
>DAOUGF010000447.1:0-4455 GCA_034429295.1 Chloroflexaceae bacterium | reverse complement strand
CTTGGGGTCCAGGGGCGAGGCCCCTGGCGCGGGGGGTGTCGGGGTGGCGAATGCCGAAGGCATCCTCGAAGAGTGCGTCCGCCCCCTGACAAATCAAGCGGGGCACGGGGCGCCGGACGCAGTGGCGCGAAGCGCTTGCGCCCGTAACTGCGCGGGGCAACGCCCAGCAGCGGGGCTCCGGGGCCATGCCCCGGCCGCCTTGCGGGGGCGGGCCCCGCTACCCCTTCGGCTTGGCCAGCGACACCCGCACCGGGCGCCCGCGCAGACTCACGCCCGACAGCCCCCGCACCACCCGCTGCGCCTGCTCGCTCGGCACTTCCACGAACGAGAAGCGATCGTAGATATCGATCGCCCCGATCTGCTTGCCGGGGATGCCGATCTCATTGGCGATCGCGCCCACAATGTCGGCAGGGCGCAGCCGATCGAAGCGGCCCGCATCCAGGAACAGCCGCGTCATGCCTGGCTCCGCGCCGGCCCCGTCGCCCTCTACGGAGACGAGGGTATCCTCCTGCTCTACCTCATTCAGCAGCAGCTTGAAGGCGGCGGCCGCCAGCTCGACCACGTCGGCATGCTCGGCCATCTCCTCCACCATCAACACATACGGATCGAGCCCGCCGCCCTCCAGCACCTCCCGCAGCGCCTCGCGGAACGCCTCGCGGCGTCGGGCGGCCACATCGGCCAGGCTCGGCAGCTTCATGCGCTGGATGCGCGAGCGCGTGGCCCGCTCGATGATCTGCATCTGGCGCCGCTCCCGCGGCGTGGCCAGCGTGATCGCCAGACCCGTCTTGCCCGCACGTCCTGTGCGACCGATCCGGTGCACATAGCCCTCCGGATCGCCCGGCACGTCGTAGTTGATCACATGGCTCACATCGGCGATGTCCAGCCCGCGGGCGGCCACATCGGTGGCTACCAACAGCTCCACCTGGCCCTCGCGGAAGCGCTTCAGCACCCGCTCGCGCATCGCCTGGCTCAGGTCGCCGTGGATCACCTCGGCCAGGTAGCCCCGGCCCTGCAGGCTCTCCCCCAAATGGTCGGCCTCGGCCCGCGTGCGGCAGAAGATCATCGCCGAGGCCGGCGTCTCCACATCGAGGATGCGGCAGAGCGCATCGAGCTTGTCGCGGGCCAGCACCTCGTAGTAGACCTGCTTCGTGCGCGGGGCGGTCAGCTGCTCGCTCACCACGCTGATCCGCTGCGGGTCGCGGGTGTAGCGTTGGGCCAGGCTCATCACCCCCTCGGGCATCGTCGCCGAGAAGAGCGCCGTCTGGCGGGTGGCCGGGGTGTGCTGCAAGATGTACTCGATATCTTCGGCGAAGCCCATGTCGAGCATCTCATCGGCCTCGTCGAGCACCACCGTGCTGATGTGGTCGAGCGCGAGCGTACCGCGGCGCATGTGGTCCATGATTCGCCCCGGCGTGCCGACCACCACCTGCACGCCGCGGGCCAGAGCCCGCAACTGCCGCTCGATCGGCTGCCCGCCGTACACCGGGATGACCCGCACACCGCTCTGCTTGCCGTAGCGGAACATCGCCTCGGCCACCTGCATAGCCAACTCACGGGTGGGGGCCAGCACCAGGGCTTGGGGCGCCCGCTCCGGCGTCAGCCGCTGAATAATCGGCAGGGCAAAGGCGGCCGTCTTGCCTGTGCCCGTCTGCGCTTGGGCCATCACGTCATTGCCGCTGAGCATGGCGGGGATGGCCTGCTCCTGGATTGGGGTCGGCTCATCGTAGCCCAGTTCCTTGAGCGCCTCTAGGATGGGCGCACTGAGACCAAGATCGGAAAAAGTTGCCATAGAATGATTCTCGCCGTACACTAGATACCCAGCAAAACCAAAGAGCGCACGGCGAAAAATGCCGCACGCTGGCACAGAGCTTGATTATAACATGGCGAGCTACCTGCAAAATCGATGCCAGAACCACGTTGATCTCTCTTACCTGTAAGGCGCCGCTGTAGCGCCCCAGGCGGTGCTACACCTGCAAACCTAGATCCTATGTGGTATGCTGTAGGGTAGTCGCTGGTCCGGTGCTGCACCGTCGTAATGAACGTTCAGCCGACACCGACACACGCCGACACGCTGACGGGGCGGCCGATGACTTCCCAAGAACGGATCCTGGTGGCCGACGACGATCCGGCCCTGTGTCTTCTTCTCCGTGAAACGCTGCAGGAGGCCGGCTACGAGGTGCTGATCGCCAGCGACGGCGATCAGCTTGTGCGCATGGCCCAGGACGACCCTCCGGACCTGCTGCTGATCGATCTGATGATGCCGCTGATGGACGGCTTCGAGGCGATCAGGCAGCTGCGCAACGATACCCGCACCTCGCATCTGCCGATGATCATCCTCACCGCCCGCAGCGCCTCATCGGAGGTTGTGGTCGGCTTTGACTCGGGCGCCGACGACTATATCGTCAAGCCTTACGACATCGACGTGCTCTTGGCTCGCATCCGCAGCCATCTGCGCCGCGCGGCCAAGCTCCCGGTGCGTAACCCGCTCACCGGCCTTCCCGGCAATGTGTTGCTGCAGGCCGAGATCGAGCGGCAGCTCACCCAGCGCACGCCCTTCAGCCTGATCTATATCGACCTCGACAACTTCAAGGCCTTCAACGACGCCTACGGCTTCGCCCGCGGCGACAGGGCCATTCACATGCTCGCTGGCGTACTCGCCGAGGTGGCCCCCCGCGAGGATTTCCTCGCCCATATCGGCGGCGACGACTTTGCCATCATCCATTACGGCGGCAAGCCGGAGGAGCTCTGCCAGGGCATCATCGCCGCCTTCGATAGCCGCGTCCGCGAGCTCTACGATGAGCCCGATCTCCAGCGGGGCTACCTGCGGGGCGTGGATCGCTACGGCACGCCGCGGCAGTTCGGCCTGCTCAGCCTCTCGATCTCCGTGGTCAGCTCCGAGAGCGGCCGCTTCAGCAGCGTGGACGAGATCAGCAAGGTAGCGGCCGAGGTGAAGGCTGCCGCCAAGAGCATCTCCGGCAGCAGCTATAGCTTCGACCGCCGCCTCACGGACAAGCCACCCCGCGAGGAGCGCCGCGGCCAGCGCCGCCCTGCCGCCTTGCTGATCTACCCCCATGAGGGCCTGCGGGCCTCGATCGCCACCAGTCTGCGGCTCCAGGGCTACCGCCCCCTGATCGCCGCCGATGTGGTGAAGGCCCAGGATCTGCTCGCCCGCACTCCCGACCCGGTACTGCTCGTCGCCGATACCGCCGACCCGATCGTCTGGCAGATCTGGCGGAGCCTGCCCATCGCCGCCCCGCTGATCGCCGTAGTGGCCGATGAGGCGGCCGTCGAGGAGGCCCGCAGCAAGGGCGCCGCCGCGGTGGTGGTCGCAACCGATAATCTGGTGGACTTCACCGACCAGCTGCTCGTCCACCTCCCCCACGCCGAGGTCGCCGACAGCGCCCAGGAGGCCTACGCTCCCGGCGAGATCATTCGCGCCTTGCAGGCCCGCGCCCACGATCTCGAGCGGGAGGCCAACGAGGATAGCCTGACGCTGCTCGGCAATCGCCGCTTTGTAGAGCGACGCCTCGCTGAGCTCTGCGAGCAGGCCCGCAAGAGCGGCGAGCCACTCAGTGTGCTGATGGCCGACCTCGACCACTTCAAGCAAGTGAACGACCGCTTCGGCCATCTGCTCGGCAACGATGTGCTGCGGACCGTGGCCGACGTGATCCGCCGCACATGCCGGCCCGGCGATGTGATCGCCCGCTACGGCGGCGAGGAGTTCCTGCTCGCCCTCCCCGGCACGCCCCTCGCCGGCGCCGCCATCCTCGCCGAGCGCATCCGCCTCGCGGTTGAGAGCTACGATTGGCAGTCGCTCCAGAGCCGGCTCCATGTCACCATCAGCCTCGGCGTGAGCGAGGCGGCCGGACGCGAGCCGCAGGCCGTGGTGGAGGAGGCCGACCGCAGGCTCTACATGGCTAAGAACGCCGGGCGCAACAAAGTGGTTGCTGAGGGCTGAACAGCGGGCCACCGGCGACTGACGCCCTGCGCCCCGCCGTTGACGCCTACGCCCCTCGCAGGGGCTGCGCCCCACGCCCCGTTTGTTTTGTCGGGGGGCGGACGCACTCTTCGAGGATGCCTTCGGCATTCGCCACCCCGACACCCCCCGCGCCAGGGGCCTCGCCCCTGGACCCCAAACCGGAGGCCAGTGTTATGCCAACGGCCTGCGGGCGACCTGACTCATCGACGGGCTTGAGCCTTGGCCAAGCGCAGCGGTCTTCGCTCGCTGGTTGTGCCCTGCTCGATCCGGCGTGCCAACGCCAACCTTTCCTGAACCTGGTGTCAGGAAGTGGCGGCACAACCGATGCACGCACACCACCCCGACCGGAAATCTGCCGCCGGCCATGGCGGATGGCTCAGCCCGACAATGGGATGAGTACGCCACCGGCCGTTGGCACGGTACGGCCCTCCTACTTGGGGGTGGTCCGGAGGGGGCAGCGCCCACTCCGGCGGGGG
>DAOUGF010000446.1:0-18954 GCA_034429295.1 Chloroflexaceae bacterium | reverse complement strand
ACCGAGCCGCTCGACAAGTATATGAGCGTCAAGCCGACCCAACTCGGCCTCGGCATCAGCTTTGAGCTCGCCCTTGAGAACGCCAGACGGATCGCCGGGCGGGCCCAGGAGATCGGCGCCCACGTCTGCCTGGACATGGAGAATGTGCCGTATGTGGATGGGACGCTCGCGCTCTATCGGGCGCTCCACGAAGCGGGGTACACCAACGTCTCCACGGTGCTCCAGAGCTACCTCTATCGCAGCATGGCCGATCTGAAGGCGCTGCTCGCCTTTAACCCGGCGTTGACCGTACGGATCGTGAAGGGTGCGTACAAGGAGAGCCCGCGAGACGCCTACCAGAAGAAGAGCGATGTAAACGCGAACTACCGGGCGATGGTGCGCTACGGGCTTGACCATGGGGCGACGGTGAATGTGGCGAGCCATGATGAGCGGATCATCAACGAGGTGGAGGCCTATGTGCGGGCGCAGGGCCTCGGCGGGGAGCGCTACGAGTTCCAGCTGCTCTACGGCGTTCGGGTGAACCTGCAGCGCGATCTGGTGAGGCGCGGGCATCGGGTCCGCATCTACGTCCCGTATGGCCGGGACTGGTACGGCTACTTCACGCGGCGCCTGGCAGAGCGGCCGGCGAATATGCTCTTTGTGCTCAGGGGGCTTGTTGGCTAAATGTCGCTACGACGTATTCATGCCGTCCCCCAAGCTTGGGGGCGGCAGTGTGCGGACGGGCGGTGACAACGGGCGGACGGGCGGCGCCGATGGCGGCGGGTGGCCACGATGGGCCGCCCGTACGGTTTGGTGATGGGTGGCGGGGCGGCCATCCTACGCCCGCGGTACGGCTCTTGCGAGCATCCTCCGGTGGTATGGGCTCGGCGCTGGCGCGCCAGCCACGACAGGAGGAGCGCTATGCTACGCAGCGGCAGCGACTTGCGCGGGCTGACGATCCGCGCCACCGATGGCGATATTGGCAAGGTGGACGAGTTCCTATTCGACGATGTCAGCTGGACGATCCGCTATATGGTGGTCAATACCGGCGGCTGGCTGCTCAAGGAGTTGGTGCTGCTCTCGCCCCGCTCGATCAAGGCCGTCGCCTGGGACGAGCGGGGCGTCGAGGTGAACCTGACGCGGCAGCAGGTGGAGAACGCTCCCGATATCTCCGCTGACCAGCCCGTCTCCCGGCAGATGGAGGAGGAGCTCGCGAAGTACTATGACTACCAGCCCTATTGGTACGGTCCTGGGCTCTGGGGCGCCGCAGGCATCCCTTTTGGCGTAGGCGCCGGCTATACCGCCGCTGCGATGGCTGCCGTCGAGCGCGAGCGAGAGCCGCAGGAGGCCCCCCGCGGCGACCCCCACCTCCGCAGCACCCGCGAGGTGAAGGGCTACCGTATCCACGCCAGCGACGGCGAGATCGGGCATGTCGCCGACTTCCTGATGGACGACGAGACCTGGAGCATCCGCTACCTGGTTGTTGATACCGGTGGCTGGCTCCCCGGTAAGCAGGTGCTGATCGCCCCCCTCTGGGCTCGCGAGGTGAGCTGGGATGAGCAGGCCGTAACGGTGGACCTGACCCGCGATCAGGTCAAGGAGGCCCCCGAGTATGATCCGCAGCGCCTGCGCCGGGAAGATGAGCAGCTGCTGCACAGCCACTACCGCCGCACGGGCTACTGGGAAGATCCGATGCGCTGAGGCCAGAGTGGCCCAGCGATGAAAGCAGTTGTCGACAGCTCCCTCACCTCTGCGCGGCAAACGCCGGCGCCACTGGCGCATCCTGGTCAGGGAACCACAGAAATCTCTCGTATGAGCTGTAAGGGCGGCCCGTCGTGGCCGCTCCCTTGGGATGGCTCCTGATTCTATGTAGGCTGGCTACGGGCTAAGGGGGCAGGTGAGAGGATGTAGGGCTGGTCTGGCCAGCCCTTATGCTCGTGCGTCATCGCCGGCAAGGTCGGCTGCACGGCGCGCCGAGCTACCGCGCGATTGGCGCCCGATCGGCGTGCTACTATAGCCATCGCAATCCTCCGCCTTCGTCTCCATCGGAAGGAGCCGCGATGAGTCAGCCATTTCTTGCCGCCATAGTACAGGATGCTCCCGTCGCCTTCGACCTGCAGGCCTCAGTCGCGCGGGCGGTGCAGCTGGTCGCTGAGGCCGCCGCCAGGGGAGCGCAGCTGGTCGTCTTCCCCGAGGCGTTTGTGAGCGGCTACCCCAAGGGCCTCGACTTTGGCGCGCGGGTGGGCATGCGCTCGCCCGAGGGGCGCGACATGTTCCGGCGCTACTACGAGAGCGCGCTGGAGGTGCCTGGCCCGGAGACGGCGGCCCTCAGCGCGGCCGCTCGCGCCCACGGCGTCCACCTAGTCATCGGGGTGATCGAGCGGGATCGCGGCACGCTCTACTGCTGTGTGCTCTTCTTCGGGCCAGACGGGGCCCTGCTCGGTACGCACCGCAAGGTGATGCCGACTGCCATGGAGCGGCTGATCTGGGGCTTCGGCGACGGCTCGACGCTGCAGGTGCTGCCTACGCCCCTGGGCCGCATCGGCGCGGCGATCTGCTGGGAGAACTACATGCCCCAGCTGCGCCTGGCGCTCTACGGTCAGGGCATCCAGCTCTACTGCGCGCCCACCGTGGACGACCGCGAGACCTGGCTCCCTACGATGCGCCACATCGCCCTGGAGGGGCGCTGCTTTGTGCTCTCGGCTTGCCAATTCGCTCGTCGGCGCGACTTCCCGCCCGACCTGTCGCCCGTGCAGGGAGATGATGTAGACAACGTGCTCATTCGTGGCGGCAGCTGCATCATCGGCCCGCTCGGCGAGGTGCTGGCGGGGCCAGTCTTCGACCAGCCGGCGATCCTGACCGCCGAGATCGACGTGGGCGCCATCAGCCGGGGCAGCTTCGATCTTGACGTGGTGGGCCACTACGCCCGCCCGGACCTCTTCCAGCTTACGGTGAACACGGCCCCTGCTCGCGCTGTGCGCTTCACCGACAATGGCGCGAGTGAGGCCCACGAGGCGATAGCTCACACACACGCTCAGGGCGACGCTGCCGGGCGCCGCCGAGACTGAAGCGGCGCGGCAGGATGAACGCCCCATCGTGACGCGCGGCTGGAGTGCTGGTGTCACTGGCTGCCTGCTGCTCCAGCAGGGGCGACTCCTGCTGCCATTGGCTCATCTCTCCTCCTCGGACAGCGCCGGCAGAAAACGGGCGTCGGCGTCCCAGAGCCGCGCCACGCGCGGGGAGTCAGTCTCGCTGAGCTGCAGCGCGTAAATATCAGGCATCGTGAGGCGGTTCCAGAAGGCGTGATCCACGGTGGGCTGCCAGTGTTGGAGGATGAGTGCCAGCAAGTTGCCGTGGGTGCCGACGACGATCGCCTCGCCGATGTGGCGGCTCGCCAGCTCGGTGACGACCGCCACACCGCGCTGCTGGGCGGCCAGATTGGACTCGCCGCCGGGCAGCGCCGCCTGGGGATGGGCCCAGCACCAGGCTACGGCCGCCGCGTGGTCCTCCACCGGCTCGTCACTCAGGCGCCGCTCGCGGAGGTCATCAATGGTCGTGACGGGGAGGCTGAGGGCGGCGGCGAGTGGCTCCACCGTCTGAATTGCGCGACGCGCCCTGCTGGCGTAGACGGCGACGATGGGCTCGCCGCGCAGGAGCCTGACCACATGCTCAGCGCCGGCGCGTCCCTCCGGCGAGAGCGCCCGGCCCTCATCAGGCGTCCAAGTCGCGTGTGCGTGGCGCACCAGATAGATGGTTGTGCTTGGCATCGGCCTGCTTCCCCTCGCCACTGCGAGCGATCTGGCTTGCTGGCAGCGGTTCAACGGGCGCCAGACATGGAGCCTGCCACCTCAGGGGCATTGTATGAGAACATGAGCTTGCCGGAAAGCGAGGGAGGGTGTGATGCAGATCGAGGGACTGGATCATCTAGTGCTGACCGTGGCGGACATTGAGGCGACCTGCGCCTTCTACGAGCGGGCGCTGGGCATGCGGCGCGTGGTGTTCGGCGGCGGGCGGGTGGCGCTGCAGTTCGGCCGGCAGAAGCTTAACCTACACCAGGCCGGCTACGAGTTCGAGCCGAAGGCGCTGCGGCCGACACCAGGCAGCGCCGACCTCTGTTTCGTGACGAGCCAGCCCATCGAGGCGGTCGTTGCGCACCTGGAAAGCGTAGGTGTGGCGATCGAGCTCGGGCCTGTGGCGCGCAGCGGCGCCCTCGGGCCGATCCAATCGGTCTATCTGCGCGACCCCGACGGCAACCTGATCGAGATCGCGGTCTATGAGGCCTCGGCGTGAGCACCAAGACCCACACCACCGCGGTCGTCCTCATCCCGCCGGCGGAGCTCTGGCCGCCCATTCAGCGCATCCGTGAGCGGCACGACCGCAAGGTGCGCCGCTGGATGCCGCACATCACCCTGCTCTATCCCTTCGCGCCGCGGGCGGCCTTCGCCGATGTGGCGCCCGTGCTGGAGGCGGCCTGCGCCGGCATCGCGCCCTTCCCCATCACCCTGGCCCGCTTTGGGGCCTTCAGCCACGGCCGGCGCGGGGCAACGCTCTACCTCGCGCCGGAGCCGGCCGAGCCCCTCATCGAGCTCCAGGCCAGGCTCTGGGAGGCGCTGCCGGCCTACGACGACACGCGCCGCCATCCGCAGGGCTTCACGCCTCACCTGAGCGTGGGACAGGCAGGCGGTCCGGAGCAGGCGCGAGAGCTCTGCAGCGCGTTGGGCGCGACCTGGCAGCCGCTCAGCTTCACTGCTGGTGTCGTGCAGCTGATCTGGCGTGGCGAGCCGCCCGACGATGTCTTTCGCGTCGCTCATACCTTCACCCTTGGCCCGCGCTAAGACACCGTATTTTCAGTTCTTGGCGTAGCTCTGCCTCAGTTGCGCTGGCTCAGCAACGGTGCAACTGCTCCCTTGACGTTGGCTGGTTGGCGGGCTATACTCAGCGTGTCGGTCGCCGACACCCTCAGGTCCGAGACATCAGCCCCCTCGGAGTTCGGGAGCCCGCTCCCCGCATCGGCTGTTATCTGTGCCCCAACCCCTGCGCCTGGCCCAAAGCCGCGCTCCCCCAACCGCCGCATTTCCGCCTGCCCGTCAGCCCAATACTGACACGCCCGTATCGCCTCATGCCCACCACTCGATGGTGCGTGTTCTCCTGCGGCCGTTGGCGCCGCAGCGTAACCCTGTATCCGCCCGAGACTTCAGCCAGCTCGGGCGCTCCATCACCGGCTGTCTCTTCATGTTCCGCTGCCACTTCTGCGCAGCCTGTGCGCCAGCGAAGACCAAGGCCGTCCGCGTCCCGATCCAGACCCGCGCCCGCACGTATCCACGTCGCCCGGAAGCCCACCCGTATGTTCAAAACGGCAAGCTGAAGCACCGCGATGATCCTGGTGGCGTTGGCTACGAGATCGTGCGTGAGGTGCTGGCATGTCCCGCCTGCGCCGCCCGCGAGCGGCGCCCCCTCGCAGAGCTTACGCTGGGGCGAGAAGACGTGGCCCGTAGTTGGTAGTCCGTAGCCCGTACAGCTATACGGAGCCACAGAAATCCCTCGGTAGGTCCGTAGGGCCGAAGCATTCGCTCTAGGTCGTGCGTATGATACGGGCGTAGTCCAGGGCGAATGCTTCGGCCCTACGTTCCGAGCGACATATATGGCTCTATTTAGCTAAAAGAGGGGCGTCTGTGACCATCGCGACACCACTGTTCGAGCGCCTTGCCGCCGCCTATGTGCGCGGCGCAGCGCGCTCCTTCCCTGAGATGGCCGTAGACTCGGCGCTGCTCGACGCGCCGCTCGATGCCCTCGACGATGCCGAGCTTATCACGCTTACCGGGAGGCGCCGCTCGCGCAGGTGCTCCGGCGCAACCGCCAGCGCCAGAATCCCGTTCCCGAGGCGGTGATCTGGCGCCTGGCCGCCCGCGTCGAGCCGCCGGACCTGACCGAGGCGCATCGCCTCACTATCGTGGAGGGTTGATGAGCGAGCTATGGAGGCGGTGATCTTCGTCGGCATCCAGGCCGCGGGCAAGTCCACCTTCTACCGCGAGCGCTTCTTCGCAAGCCATGTGCGGATCAGCCTCGACCTGCTGCGCACCCGCCGCCGCGAGCGCTCGCTGCTGGCCTGGTGCTTGCAGCACGGCCAGCGCTTCGTCGTCGACAACACCAACGTCACCACCGCTGAGCGAGCCGTCTACATCACGCCGGCGCGGGCGGCCGGCTTCCGCGTCATCGGCTATGTCTTCGAGGCGAACGTGCCCGCCAGTATCACCCGCAACGCGGGTAGATCGCAGGCCGAGCAGGTGCCAGCCAGGGCCATCGGCGGGACGAAGAAGCGGCTGGAGTGGCCGCGCCGCGACGAGGGCTTCGATGAGTTGCACTTCGTCCGCATCGCCCCTGGCGGCGGCTTCATCATTGAGGAATGGCACGATGCGGTTTGAGTTTCTCGACCGCGCGATGCGGGTCTACGCGACGGCCCACGATGCTCAGCGGCAGATAGTGGCGCGTGCAGAAATGGTGCAACAGTGATCAGCATCCGCCCCTGGCTTCTCATCGGCAAGTACCGCGAGACTCTGGATCACGACCTGCTCGCTCGCGCCCAAGTCGGCGCGCTCCTCCATCTGGCAGCGCCGGTCGAGCCGCCCGGCATCACGACGCTCCATCTGCCGGTGGAAGATGGCGAGCCGCTCGAGGCTCCCGTGCTACGGCAGGGTGTCGAGTTTGTGCTGGCCCAGCGCGCCGCCGGCAAGAAGGTGCTGGTCGCCTGTGGCGCCGGCATCAGCCGCTCGACCAGCTTCGCCATCGCCGCGCTCAAGGAGGCGGAAGATCTCTCGCTGCTCGCCGCGGCACGAGAGGTGCGGCGGCTCCACCCTGATGGCCTGCCGCACATCGCCCTCTGGTCGTCGCTTTGCCTGCACTACCAGGAGCCTGACGACTATTTGGCGCTCATCCGCGCCACCGAGCCGGGCTGATTGCGATGCCGCTGACCCGATAGGAGTAGGTTTGCGCCATGCTGCCGCTGCTGCTTCGCCTCCTCGCACTGGTCGCACTTGGCTATCTCCTGCTATGCGCTCTGATCTACGTGCTCCAAGAGCGGCTGATCTTCTTCCCCGAGCGCGACCAACCTGGTACGCGCTACGACTTCGGCGTCCCGGTCGAGGAGCTGTGGCTTCCCGTCGAAGGAGCGGCCCTCCACGCGCTCTGGTTCCGCGCGCCCGAACGCTACGGCGTCATTCTCTACCTCCATGGCAACGCGGGCAGCCTGCGCAGTTGGGGGAGCGTCGCTCCCGACCTGACGGCTCGCGGCTACGATGTGGTGATCGTCGACTATCGAGGTTATGGGCAGAGCACGGGGCGGATCAGCGGCGAGACGCAGCTCCACGCCGATATGGCAGCCGTCTATCGCTGGGTGCGAGAGCGCTACCCCGAGGAGCAGATCGTCATCTACGGGCGCTCGCTCGGCAGCGGCCTTGCTGCCCGGCTGGCGGCGGAGAATCGGCCGCAGCTACTGATCCTGGAGAGCCCGTTCTACAGCCTGGAGACGATCGCACGGCGGCAGTTCCCTTGGGCGCCGCCGTTCCTGCTCAAGTACCCGCTGCGGACCTATCGCTGGATCGGCGAGGTGCGATCCCCGGTGGTGATCATCCACGGCACTGCGGACGCCGTCGTGCCCTTCGCCGACGGCGAGCGGCTCGCCGCGGCCGTCACTGCGCCGCTACGCTTCCACCCAATAGCCGGTGGCGGGCACAACGACCTGGCGCTGTTCCCTGCCTATAGGGAGGCGCTCGACGAGGCGCTCCAGCCTTCACCTCGCGCGCCGGATTCCTAAGCGCCGTGCGCCCGCCGATGCGGGCAATGTAGACGACCGCCCGCGGTATCGGCGCGGGCGTGTGCTGTACGGATTACCGGCTATGGACTACGTGTACGGACACTAGCGCCATCACAGCGACCAAGTCATACCCTCGCGGCCCGCCCAGTGGCCCTGGCTGGTCAGCCACGTCAGCTCGGGGCCTTCCCGGAGCAGGGGGTTGCTGTGATTGAGATGGATGAAGCCGGCACCGAGGCCGCTGCCTGCCAGCAGGGCGACTGTCTCCTTCACAGGCGGGTGCGGGATCTCGGCCATGTTGCGCCCCGGCAGCTCATCGTCGCTGTAGAAAGTCCCATCGAGGAGGGCGATATCGCCAGGGTGCAGGACATCAGGCAGCGCCCGATCCCACTGCTCCCAGCGGTCGATATCGGGGCAGTAGAAGAGCCGCCTATGCTGGCCCTGCGCCAGGATAGCCATTGTATCGCTGAACTCCGCCCGGTGCGGCGCGGCTACAGGCGTGATCGCCAGCCTGGGCGTGAGCTCCCTCGGCTCGCCCGGAACTAGCTTGTGTAGCGCGACGTTCCCAAGGGCAACGAGCTGTGACCAGGGGCCGTTGGCCGTGAGAAAACCCGCCATCGCCTCCGTGACATAGAGTGGCATGCCGGCGGCGCCCATCACCTCGCGCCCCAAGTGGATCAGGCCCGTATAGTGACCGATGTGGGCGTGCGTGATGATGATGCCCGCAAGCGGGCAGCCAGGCGCGTGGGCGGCCAGCAGGTCGAGCTGGCGGGGGAAGTCGGGCGTGGCGTCGATCAGCCAACTCGCGCCGGCCTGATAGTCGATCAGGGCGAGGCAGGCGACCATGCGCCGGCCGTCCGGGTTGCGGCGGGCGCCTTCACAGGTGGCGCAGCGGCAGCCGGCTTGGGGCACGCTCCCGTCCTGGGCGCTGCCCAGCAGTAAGGCCTCGACATGGCCGCTCATACAACTCCTGTGTCGGGTGAGGCGCGCCGGCTCATAACTCACGATTCACGAGATGTTCAGGTGCTGCGGGGAGCGTACCGAGGCGTCCCTGGAGGCAGGCCGGGTTGATGGTGATCGCCGCGATCTCGTCGGGGCCGAACCACTGGAACACGAGATCCTTGTTCGCCTCCACCCCGGCGAAGGGCGCGGCAGTGTGGAGCGGCGGCCAGCCCTCGTGCGGCGCGACGGCGAAGTAGAGCCCGAGCTCATGGCAGTGGGCCTCGCCGTCGCGGTAGAAGCTCTCGATCACCCAGAGCAGCGGGCCGATGGCTGTGTCGAGCCCCAACTCCTCGCGCCGTAGTGCCTCGGCCGCTGTCTCCCCTGGCTCGATGCGGCCACCGGGGAGCGACCATACGTGCTCGTGCGCCCCGCGATGGAGCAGCACGCGCTTTTCGTGGGCGATCACCGCCACGGCCCGGTTAGTGAGAAGGCGCTTGCCCTCAGGCATCCCGCAACCATAACAATATGGAACTACAGAAATCTCTCTGTATGGGCCCGTAAGGGCGGTCCGTCGTGGCCGCCCGCTCGGGATGCGCCAGCTTGGCTACTTATGGTTACACGGCCCTGTCGCTATAGCGTCGTGTCCGGTGCGCCGTCGAACAGCGCGCGAACCTGAAGCTGGAGCCCTGGCACACAGGCCAGGGTGAGCGTCTGGTCTTCGGTGTATGTGATCGGCTCTGCGTAGAGCTCACCGGCGAGTTGGTAGAGCATCAGGCTACGCGTCGCCGGGTCAACCTCGACATACTCCGGCACCCCGCCGCGGGCATACATCGCCCGCTTCTTGGCCATCTCCTCGGCACTGTTGCCCGGCGAGAGCACCTCAACCACCAGATCGGGCGCGCCGCGCACGCGCCGGTCGCGCACCAACTCCGCCGCCCGCTCGGCACGGATGAAGAGAAAGTCGGGCTGCACGGCGTCACGGGTGGAGAGGATCACACCGATCGGCGCGGTGTACCACACCCCAAGCTGACGCTCTTCCGCGGCGATCCCGAGGAAGCGGATACAACGGCCGACGATCCACTGGTGAAACGCGCTCGGCGACGTCGTCATATAGAGCGTCCCGTCAATGATCTCGTAGCGGTTCCCATCCTGAGGGAGGCGCTCCCAGTGCTCGACTGCCCAGCGACCCTGGGGCGGCCCTTTGACGGCGTGATCCATCAGGATCGGGGAGACGGTCGTCTCAACGATCTCGGCTGTCTCTGTCGTCATCTGGGGCTCCTCAGTGTATCCGAAGATAGCTGGTAGTTAGATGGAACTGTGGGCAGGTGTGCCGTAGATTACGATGTTCTGCGAGTATTGTAGCACGCCCGATCCGCGCAGTCGGCCAGCCTTAGCAGGCCTGAGCCGGTCTGCATAGTAGTCTGTGCGGTAGGAGACGGTCCCGCCGAACTGTGTAGAATCACAGAGATCTTTCGGTAGGCCCGTAGGGGCCGAAGCATTCGCCCCAGATCGCTCGTGTTGTACGGGCGCTGTCCAAGGCGAATGCTTCGGCCGTACCTCCCAAGTGACAAGTGGGCTTGTCTTTAGACGGACTGCGCGGCGCTGATATAGACGAGCTCCTGGCGGCCCTGGTCGTAGCTAATGCGTAGCCGGCCATCGGCGATGGTGTAGGCCACCTCGCCCTGCAGTGCCCCGAGGATCGCGCTCTCCTGTCGTGAGATCGCCTCATCGGTGCAGGCCCGCAGCGTGGCTACCAGGTTGCCGAAGCTGATCGTGCTCTCAGTGGCCTGGTAGGGCCCGCTGAAGTTGTTGCAGCCGCTGAAGCCGCTCACCCGCTCGCCATCGAAGGTCAGCGTCGCCATCTCGTCGCCCGCTGGCGGCTCAGGCGCATCTACCGGCCCAAATGCCTCCAGTTGCCACTGCACGCCCTCCAGCCCCTGCCGCGGCGGCTCAGGAGCGCCGGCGCCATGCTCGGCGCCGAGCCGGCCGAAGAGCACGTTGTAGGGCGGCTGGTTCTCGGGGTGGAGCTCGAAGCGAGCTCGCTCGAACCACTGCACGGTGTACTCTCTCCCTTCGATTGTCTCAGTCATCGCCTCGGAGAGCGGCAGCCCGAAGAGCGCCAGGCTCTCCTCGTAGGTGATGCCGGGGCTGTTGGGGAAGCTCAGGCCGTAGCTGCGGAAGGCCTGGAGGAAGGCGTCGCAGACGGTGTGGCCGGTCTCGCTGAACAACAGACAGCGCTCGGTGTCACCGGCGTCGGCCGGGTCAGGGCCGGGGAACGCCTGCCAGTCGCGGCCCTGCTGGGCCAGGCGATCTACGCCGAGACGACCGAGGAGCACGTTGTAAGGCGCGGGATTCTCAGGGTGCAGTTCCAGGCGGTGGCGCTCAAACCATTGGGCTTCGACGGTTCGCCCTGGCTCGGCCTCGTATGGCTGCTGCGGGCCGAGCGGCAGGCCGAAGACTGCTAGCCCGCCGTTCTGCTCCCAGAACTCGCGGATCGGGCCGCTGATGCAATAGCCGGTCTCGGCGAAGCAGCGCTCGACCTCCTGAGCTGTCACGGCCCGCGGGCCGGCCGCCAGCGTGACGAGCAGGAGCAGCAAAGCTGCGACACATCTCATCCACATTGTCTCGTTCTCCTTCCTCCCAGAGTGTACGGTGGCTAGGCTGCGGCGGCTGCGCTGAACGTGCCGGACAGCCAGTGCCGCCGCTCCGAACTCTTTTGCAGGATCGAGACCAGGGACGAAGGACCAAAGCAGGCAATAACCTCCTCCAGCGCAACGAGAACATCCCTCGCTGGTACAGGCTGATGACCTGGCTGGGCGTGCCGCTCATGACCGTCGTCACGCTCCAGCGCCTGAACGCCCTGCTGTAGAAAAGCCAAGCCGGCCCGCCTCGCTCCGTGCATGAGAGGCGTCGCCAGAGCCTTATAATAGCTGTACTGGTCCTTAGCTTGACACATGCTGGCGCCTGCCCGCGCCCTCTAGCTGAGAGCTAGAGGGCGCGGTGTCGGTGTGCCAACCTTACGCAGCAGCACAGACGGAACCATTATGCTCAACTTCTTCCACGTGGCCGCCCGCTCGGTAATCGCCATCACCCTCCTCACGCTCACCTTCGCTCTGCCTGGCGCCCAGACGGTGAGCCGCGCGGCGGAGCCGGCCGCCGACGCCTGCGACGCGCCCGTGCAGACAGTGGCCTCTCGCACTGTCGCTATGGGCGAAGGTATGCTCAACGACATCGCGGTCGCGCCGGATGGCCTCTGGGCGGTGGGGAGCACAAAGATTCTCGACACTCGCTATCAGCAGCCGCTCATTCAGCGTTGGGACGGCGCAGCCTGGCGCACGCTCGCGACCCCCACCTACACTACACCTGGAACCTTCCTTGAGGGCTCGGCCCTGCTTCTTGGCGTGGGTGTAGCTGCCCCCAACGATGTCTGGGCGGTAGGCTTCATCGGCCTCGCCGACTTTGCCGGCGATGAGGCGCTGATCCTTCGGTGGGACGGCGTCACGTGGAACCGCATGCCAAACACCGGGGCGCTGAGCAGCTTCACCTAAATCAACGACATTGCCGTCGTCGCGCCGGACAACATCTGGGTAGTGGGTGCGAGCAGGAGCGGCAATGAGGTGCGTCCGGCGATCGCCCACTGGAATGGCGGCGCGTGGAGTGCGGCCACACTGCCGGCCCTCACGCAGGACGATGCGCTCACCGCCATCACTGCCGCCGCGCCGAACAATATCTGGGCTGTTGGCCACAGGGGCCTTGGCAGCTTCACCCCGCTGGTCTTGCGCTACAACGGCAGCGCTTGGGCGAGCGTTCCCACGCCGGCTGTATCGGGAGGGCTGTTCGATGTAGACAGCGGCCCCGACGGCGCCATATGGGCGGTGGGGAGCCAACTCACTCTGCGCTGGGACGGCGCGCAGTTCCAGGAGGTGCCCACTCCTCAGGAGTTGCTGATGGATGCCACCGAGCTCGCCGCTGTGGCGGTGAGCGCCCACGATAACGTGTGGGCGGCCGGAACTGGCGGGAGTGGCGGCAAGCTGCTGCATTGGGATGGCACGGCTTGGGAGCTGTTCGCTAGCGCCAGTGACGCTAGCCAGCCTACCGGGTACAACGCGCTGCTGGCGACGGGCCCCGGCGACCTCTGGGCCGTCGGCTACTTCGGCGCTCAGCGTGGACGCACCCTTGTGCAGCGCTACCAGAACCAGATCAGCGTAGGTATTCCGCGCATCGTGGACGATGGCGCCGAGCAGGCGTTCGAGCTTACTCTCGGGCTGAGTCGGCCGGCCGCCACCACCGTCCGCGCCCGGGTGCTCACCGAGGACGCGGGCGCCGTCGCGGGCCGCGACTACACGGCGCTCGATACGACAATCACTATCCCGCCGTGCGCACAATCGGCGACGGTGCAGGTGCCGCTGCTACCAGGTGCGACGCCGCCAGCCGGCGCCGGCTTCCGTCTCATTGTAGAAGGCGTCAGCGGCGCCGCCCCGGCGCGCCTGTCGCGCCTGGTTGCCTTGGCTGGGCCGGAGCAGCTTCTCTCGCTTCCCCTTCTCGGTGCACCCGTGCCACAGTTCAAGGGGCGGATCGCCTACACAGCGACCACCGGAGGCAGCGGAACCCTGACCGAGCGCGACATCTTCACGGTAGGGATCGATGGAAGCTCGCCGCGCCAGCTCACCAACGCGCCGGGGCAGGATTTCAGCCCTGCCTGGTCGCCCGATGGATCGCGCATTGCCTTCGTCTCCGAGCGCGATGGCAACGCCAACCTCTACCTGATGAACGCCGACGGCAGCGGGCAGGTGGCGCTCACGACCGACCCGTCCGACGAGCTCGGCCCCGCCTGGTCGCCCGATGGATCGCACATCGCCTTCATTTCTAACCGTAGCGGCGAACCGCTGATCTATTTGATGAGTGCCAGCGGCGGTCCGGCGAGACTGCTGTCGCCGCCGGAGACCACGATCACAGCGGGCTCGCTCTCGTGGGCGCCGGATGGGACCAGGATCGTGTTTGAGTCAACGAACACGCGCGCGCCCGGTCTCTACATCCTCGGCCTCGATGGCACGCTGCACCGCTTGACCGATCAGGCGGGCGACATCACACCGGCGTGGTCGCCGGATGGCTCACAGATCGCCTTTTACGGCAGTCGCAACAACCTGAGCGGCCTCTACCTGATCCGGCCTGACGGCAGCGGCCTGCGCGAGGTCAACGTCAACTTCGATACCGACGGGGCGCCGAGTTGGTCGCCGGACGGCACCGCTATCGCCATGGGCTACAGCGCTGATGGGATGGTGACCATCACCGGGCTGCAGCACACGGCGATACAGCAGGTGCCCACGCCGCACAGCAACTCGTTTACACCGGCCTGGTCTCCACAGCCGTAGCAGATTGGCAGGAGGAGTTGCGAGGCGAGACTGACAACGCGGCCAGCCCGCGAGCTCGGCAACGCCTCGGCAAGACGACGATGCGGCGCGAGGATCTCACCGATCCTCGCGCCGCATCGTCACGCTGGGCATTCGTGGCAGCCTGCTGGTCGGCAGCGAGCCAGACAGGCCAGGACAGACGTACCATCATCAAGCATTGCCTTCTGCCTAGCCCATCCAACCGCCCAAGGCACTGGGAAAGTGTGGTAACAATTCGCGGTAGAGCCGCTCAGCATCAGTAGTGGCGACAACAAAGCCGATGTTTCGAGGCATCCCTGAGAGAAAGCAAGAGCCCGAGCCACCAATAATGGTGCTCGGGCTCTCGCGTTACCTCTCGTGCCATTCCTGGCTGTGGCGCAGAAAGCGGCTGTACAGATAACTTGATGCTACTCAAAAAGCTGGTGAGCCGGGTGGGGATCGAACCCACGACCCTCTGATTAAAAGTCAGGTGCTCTACCACTGAGCTACCGGCCCGAGCGCATTATAGCGGAGTGGGCCTAGAGCGTCAAAGCCGCCCCCGCCCGCCGCGGCCAATCGGGTATACTGAGGTCCGGATCGTGGCAAGGGCGAGGAGCAGTATGGGTGAGGCGAAGGAGGCGCCGCGCTTCAGCGGCCAGTGGATCGGGGCGACGCAGGGTTGCACGATGCCCGCCCATATCTGGGAGATCACACAGCAGGGCCGGCGGCTCACCATCGCCACCCGCTGGGAGGACGACCCCCAGGTGCAGCGCTTCCACGGCGAGTTGCTCCCCGATGGCACCGGCTTCACGATCGCCGGCGGCCGCTTCCGCGCCGTCGCCGTCGGCCCCCAGCACTTCGTCGTGCCCGGCTGGGACACGAACGATGCCCGCGGCGGCGTCGGCCCTCACTATGATGTGGTCTTCGCCCGCCCCGGCATCGCCGAACTGGCGGCGCGCGCCGTCTACGAGCGCTACAGAAAGGCCGCGGGAGAGCTGTAGGCGCTGGAGCGGTCGCCCGGCATCAGCCGCACCGCCGCGCCGAATGGCAGCCTGGCCGTATCGGCGCCGCCGGGTGTCAGCACCCAGAGCGTAGGGTGGCGCGGCGCGTCGGTCGGGAAACGCCCGTAGCCGTCGGTCAGGTAGATCGCCAGCGGGGCCCGCCCCCGCCGCACCTCTCCGGCCAGCCGTGCGAAGAAGGGCCGGAAGTCGGTGCCCCCGCCGCCTACGGGCGGCGGTACGGGCTGGCCGGCCCGTAGGCGATAGGGCCCGTGCAGGGCAGCGTCGGCGTAGTAGAGGTCGCAGCGCAGGTGCGGGTAGGCCTTCAGGATGGCCTGTAGTTCCCCCAGGAAAAGCGCCAGCATTCTTCGGTCGATCGAGCCGCTCGTGTCCACAGCCACCGCCACCTGCACTGTCTCACCCTCAAGCGCGTCAAGGTAAAGCTCGGCGCCCACGAAGCGCCGGTCGAAGCCCTGGAAGTCGGTCGGGGTGCGCACCAGGTAGCGCCACAGCCGGCTTCGCCAGTCGAGCCGCCCGCTCTCGATCCCCTCCAGCTCCCGCGCCAGCCCGGCCGGCAGTTCGCCATGCACCGACGCCTCAGCCACCATGCGCGCCTGCCGCCTGGCCTGTTCCCAGTCCCGCCCCGCCGCCGGCCCGGCCTCGCCCTCGCCCTCCTGCGGCGCGGCGCCTCCGGCCTCTGCCCCGGGGCCGCCCGCGTCGTCAGGGGGCGCCGCAAGCAGGTCGGGTTGCGGCAGATCGGGCGGCCTGCTCATCTTCAGCAGCCGCTCGTAGACCTCCTCGACACTCAGGTGCTCCATCCCCGCGTTGCGCACCCCGCCGGGCGGCAGCGTGTAGCCGGCCCTGACGACCATGCCGTTGATCACGATGTCGGCCGCGATGTTCCAGAGCTTCGGGTCGCGCCCGCCCCGCCGCGAGACATGCTCGAGCGCAGCGTGCAGCACCTCGTGCAGCAGCAGGCCTTCCTGCTCCGCGCCGTTCAACCTGCCGAAGAAGGCTGGGTTCACGAAGATGTCCCGCCCGTCGGTGGCGGCCGTCGGCACCCGCTCGCTCGCCTCGATGCGCGCATACAGCGCCAGCGCGCCGAAGAAGGCGTTCCGCTGGCAGATGCCGGTGAGCGCCTTGCTGATGGCAGCTGCAGTCTGTGGGTCGAGCTCCATCACTGCGCCTCCTCGCTCAGGGTATGCTCGGCCAGCCAGGCCTGCAGCTCCTCGTCGCCTGCGATCAGGCCCAGCAGCGCCTCATACTCGCCGCGGCGGCGCATCTGCCGCAGCAGGTCGCCGGCGCAGAGCTGTACCCACTCAGGGGCGGCCGTCCGCACCAGCCAGCGCAGCGCGTGGTAGGCCTGCCCGGCGTCGGCGGCCCGCGCGGCCAGGGCCAGCGTCACCGCGTAGCGTAGCGAGGGCTCACCGGGGAAGCTCAGCCCATCGCCAGCCCCCGCGAGCACCGCCGCTAGGTCGGGTAGCTCGTGGTAGACGGAGAGATAGGCGCGGAACTCGGCCGCCGCCGCTGCGCCCACGGCCGCCGTCACGTCCAGCCCGAGCTTGTGCAGTGTGTCGGCCATGGCCCAGGTGCGCGGCGAGGGCCAGGCTGGCTGGGCCGCGTCGTAGCGGTGGAGCATGTTCGGGCGGAAGGTCAGGAAAGCCAGGATCTGCTCGCTGATCCCCACCGCCAGCGCGTAGGCCTTGAAGCTCTCCAGGTCCGGGGCCACCTCCACGTGGAGGAAGCGGTTCGCCAGCGGCGCCGGCATCTCGAAGACCGCGGCCGCGTCCTCGTCGCGGTTACCGGCGGCCCAGATGAACCAGCCCTCCGGCACCTCATAGCTGCCCACCCGCCGGTCGAGGATGAGTTGCTGGGCCATACCCTGCATCGTCGGTGGCGCCAGGTTGATCTCGTCGAGGAAGAGCACGCCCCGTCCCTCGGTCGGCAGGAACTCCGGCGGGTACCAACGGGCCTTGCCGTCTCGCGCCACTGGAAGGCCTCGCAGGTCGGTGGGGGCGAGCTGCGAGAGCCGCAGGTCGATACAGTCCAGGCCGTGGGCCGCCGCGGTTTGGGCGACGATGCTCGACTTGCCGATGCCGGGAGGGCCCCAGATCATCAGACTCAGGGTGACGTTATTGCGAACCAGGGTGTCCAGAAAGCTGCTCAGCGCTGCGGGGTGCATGTTCTGTCCTATCGGCTATGCTATACTTCAGCTACGACATTCGTGCAAAAAGGGGGCAGTTATGCCGTCTGTGCCCGTCCCAACAATTATCGAGCGCACGGCCCGCGGTGAGCGGGCCTGGGATATCTTCTCGCGCCTGCTCCAGGAGCGGGTGATTATGATCAGCACGCCGATCGACGACGAACTCGCCTCGCTTATCGTCGCCCAGCTCCTCGTGCTTCAGCATCAGGACCCCGAGCGCGATATCTGGCTCTATATCAACAGCCCCGGCGGCGATATCCGGGCTGGCCTCGCTATCTACGATACCATGCAGCTGATCTCCCCGGATGTCTGCACGGTCTGCGTGGGCCGCGCTGCCAGCATGGCCACCGTGCTGCTCTGCGGCGGCGCGAAGGGGAAGCGCTTCGCCCTGCCCAACTCCACCATCCACTCCCACCCGGCTTGGGGCGGCGGCGAGGGCTCCGCACCCGACATTGATATCGCCGTCCGCGAGATGCTGCGCCTCCAGCGGCGTCTGCGCGAGATTATGGCCGCCCACACCGGCCAGCCGTTGGAGCGCCTCGAGCAGGATTTCAGCCGCGACGCCTACCTCACCCCGGCCCAGGCGATCGAGTACGGCCTGATCGACTCGGTCCTCGAGCCGAACAGCGCCACCGCGCGGTGAGGAGAGGAGCGAAGCTGCCGGGGCTCTCACTGCTCTTTGCTCACTGCTGAGAGCCATCCTGTCGTTACATCAAGGGTCTCCGGCTCGATAGGGAGCGAGACGTGGCTGGCGCCCCGTACGCGATGGAAGCGGGCCCAGCCCGCCGTCTCCTGGCGCACCACCTCGTCGGAGCCGGGGTGCAGCACCGCGTCGCGCCCGGCGTAGATGAGCAGCAGCGGTGGTCGCTCGGCGCGCTCCTTGATCCGCCGTAGGCTGCCGATCAGATCGAGGGCGTCGATCAGGTCCCAGGTACCGATGCGCGCCCTGATGCCGTTGGTCTGCCAGGCCCGCACCACATGGTAGGCGGAGCCGTCGCGGAACAGGTGCAGCAGCGTTGGCCGGGCGATCCTGAGCGCCTCGGCCAACTGCACCTGTCGGTACTCCTTGGGGGAGAGGCGGAGGCGTGGCGGCGCTACCCAGAGGATCATGGCATCGCAGGGGGCGCCATCGGCCACGGCCCGCGCCGTCACCACGGCGCCCAGGCTCATCCCGAGCAGCACGACGCGCTCGTAGCGCTCGCGTAGCCAGCGGGCCGGCCCGGCCACGCACTCGATGATCTCAGGGTAGGACTGCGGCCGCGGGCTCTCGCCGTGGCCGTCGAGGTCGATCAGCAGCAGCGCGATGCCCATGGCTGTCATGCGCTCCACCAGCCGCCAGGCGTAGAAGGTCTTGTCGCACCCCGAGCCGTGGGCCACGCAGACGGCCATCGTCGCGCCGCCCGCCGGCACAACGTGGAGCGCCGGCACGGGGCCGTGGGCCGCCGGCAGATCGATCCGCTCGATCGTCCAGCCCTTGTAGGTGGCAGGGAGCAGCGTGAGCTTCGGGTTGAGCTCGCGGCGGCGCAACGTCGCCAGGCCCACCTGCGCTAGCAGCGCGATCGGCAGCGCCGCCACCAGCGCGCCGGGCCGAGGGCGCCCACGCAATGCGAGGACGGCGAGTAGCGGGCCTACTAGGCGGCCGCCCCAGCTCAGCCC
>DAOUGF010000445.1:0-6083 GCA_034429295.1 Chloroflexaceae bacterium | reverse complement strand
ATTCCGACATAGCGCCGGGCATTGTACCACGGCGAGGGGGGGATGGGGTGACAGGGTGACAGGGTGATAGGGGACAGGGGGACAAGGGGACATCCTGACGGTGTCGATAGGCGTCACCTTGTCACCCTGTCCCCTAGCCTGAGCGAAGCGAAGGCGATCACCTTGTCACCTAGCGCGAGCGCCAGCGAGCAAGCGCTACCGCTCCACCAGCTTCGCCACCGTCACCCCATCGCCGCCGTCGCTGCCGCCGCCGCCGAAGGAGGCGACCAGGGGGTGCGATTGGAGGATGTCGCGCACCACTTGGCGCAGCGCGCCAGTACCCTTGCCGTGCACCAGGCGCACCTGGTGCAGGCCGGCGAGGTAGGCATCGTTCAAGTAGCGGTCGAGCCGCTCGCTCACCTCGTGGGCGCGCCAGCCCCGCATGTCGAAGGTCATCGAGACATCAGGGGCTGCCGGCAGGCTCACGCTGCGCGACTGTGAGGGCGCGCCGCCGGACGGTCGCTCCCACGAGCGGCCGGCGGGGTCGGGCTTCTCCCGCTTGAGCTCCCGCAGGTCAACGGTCATGCGGAAGCCGCCCACCTGCACCTGGGCGCTGCCCTCGTCGGCATCGATCGAGACGATCTCCCCTTTGAGGCCCACCGAGCGCACCAGCACCGTGTCGCCCACCTGCAGCGGCCGCGGGGCCTGCTGGGGAGGCGGCTGGGGCGCGGCGACGGTTGCGGAGCGAGTGCGAGCGGCAGCTTGCCGCACTCCCTCGCCCGCCTCGGCCAGGCGCCGTTCGGCCTGCTCAAGCCACTCGCGGGAGAGCGAGACGCTCCGGAAGTCGTCGCGCAGGCGCCTGAGCTGGCTGCGGATCTCCCGCAACTCGGCTTCGAGCTCCTGGCGGGCGCGCTCGGCCTCGGCCTCGCGCTGCTCATTGAACTCGCTCAGCTCCCGCTCCAGCCGGTCGCGGTACTTCTCGGCGTCCTCCCGTAGCTCCTCGGCCCGCCGCAGCGCCGCCTCGGCCGCCTCCCGCTCGCGATGGATGCCGGCCAGCAGATCCTCAACCTGCGCGTCCTCGCGGTCGATCGTGGCGCGGGCTCGCTCCACCAGCTTCGCGTCCATCCCAAGGCGGCTGGCGATCGCCAGGGCGTTGGAGCGGCCCGGCAGGCCGATGCTTAAGCGGTAGGTGGGCGCCAGCGTCTCCACGTCGAACTCCACCGAGGCGTTCTGCACGCCGGGCGTGTTGTAGGCGAAGGCCTTCAGCTCGGCGTAGTGAGTCGTCGCCACGCCAAGCACCTCTAGTTCCAGCAGCCGCTCGATGATCGCTCGCGCTAGCGCCGCGCCCTCCACCGGGTCGGTGCCGGCACCGAGCTCGTCGAAGAGCACAAGCGCGGGCGGGCGCTCGGCGCCCAACAGGTCCCAGCGGTCGGCCTCCCAGACCTCCTCGGGGATCTCTTCTTCCTCCAGGGCGCGCAGTACAGAGATGATGTTGCGCATGTGGGAGGAGAAGGTGGAGAGGCTCTGCTCGATGCTCTGCTCGTCGCCGATATCGGCGAAGATCTGGCCGAAGACAGGGAGTCGCGATGGGGCGGCGGCGGGGATGTGCAGCCCGGCCTGGGCCATCAGCGCGAGCAGCCCCGTGGTCTTCAGCGCCACCGTTTTACCGCCGGTGTTCGGCCCCGTGATCAGCAGCAGGCGGAAGGCGCCGCCCAGCCAGATGGTGATCGGCACCACCTTGCTCTGATCCAGCAGCGGGTGACGGGCCTCGGTGAGGAGGAGGGGCGCCTCCGGCGCCGACGACTGACCACCGACCACCGACCACCGCTGCCCATCTGCTTCATTAGTGGCGCTCTCGCCTTGCAAGGGCGTCACGCCGGTTTCTGGTTGCTGGTCGCCGGTCGCCGGTCGCCGGTCGCCGGTCGCCGGTCGCCGGTCGTCGGTCGTCAGCCCTTCCACCACCTCCGGCGCCACCGCCCGCAGCGCCGTGGCGTACTTCGCCTTGGCGAAGGCCAGGTCGATCTCGGCGATCGTCTCGACGGTGCTCACAAGCTGAGGCGATGCGGCGCCGACCTGATCGGAGAGGGCGGCCAGGATGCGCTGCACCTCCTCCTCCTCGGCCGCCTGCAGCTCGCGCCAGCGGTTGTTCAGCTCCACGGTGGCCATCGGCTCGATATAGAGCGTGGCCCCGCTGCTCGACTGGTCGTGGACGAGGCCGCGCACATCTTTGCGATGGCTGGCCTTCACGGGCACCACATAGCGCCCGTTGCGCACCGTGATGATCGGCTCCTGCAGGGCGCCGGAAATGGCGTTGGAGTTGATGATGTTCTGCAGCTTCTCCTGGAGCCGGCCAAAGGCGATGCGGATCTCCCGCCGCAGACGGCTCAGCTCGGCGCTGGCCCCGTCGAGCACCGTGCCGTCGTCGCCGATCGCCCGCAGGATCTCATCCTCCAGCGGCGGCAGCAGCGGCATCAGGCCGGCCAGTTCTACCAGCAGCGGGAAGCGCTCCTGGTCGAGCTTGAGCAGCCGGGAGCGCAGCGCCCGCGCGGCCGAGACGGTGCCGGCGACCTCAAGCAGGCTCGGGCCGTCGAGCACTCCTCCGCGGGCGGCGTGCTGGGCGGCCCGGCGCACATCGCGGGTGCCGCCGATGCTCGTCTCCGGGAACTCATCGAGCAGCGTGCGAGCCTCGCTGGTGAGCGCCAGGTTGCGGCGCACCTCCGCCGCTACCGTGGAAGGTGTGAGCTCGAGCGCCAGCGCTCGCGAGGCCGAGAAGGCGGTATAACGAGCGAGTTGCTCGCGAATCTTCGGAAACTCAAGAGTGTGAAGTGTCTGTTCAGCGATGGCCATTGGTTAGGATCTAAATTGATAAGGATACTAAATAGTGGGGCAAGCGTCGCCGCCCCGCAACAGAAGAAGGGCCAAGGAAGGCCCCGGTACAGCACAAGGTAGCATGCTCTGTGCCGCAGCGCCTCATTCGCCCGAACGATACGCCCCGTCGCTGAGCACAGCGCAGAGCCATACCGTGCGAGCGAATCTCTCTCTGCGCCAGGCCCGCGCCTCCGCCCCTCGGCTCCTCCTACTGGACCTGGAAGAGCAGATCTGCGCCCTCTGGCAGGATCGGGTCGAGGACGCTGTAGACCAGAGGCAGCACGACGTTGGCGAAGTAGCGGAGGACAAACGAGTTCGCGATCGCGTTGCCCAGGCCGCGCATGAGGGGGAGATCGATGTTGCGCCCGCCGCGGACGATCATCAGGTTCCAGAGCAGCGTCGCGGTGATGCCGATCAGCAGCGCGCCGAAGATCATCCCGAGCAGCGCCCCGACGATGCGGTCGAGATATTCAAGGCCGCCGGGCATGCGGAAGTAGCGGAAGGTGTAGAGGCCTGCGAGGGTGAGCAGCAGCGTCGCGAAGAAGAGCACCAGGGCGAAGGCCACATACTGCCCCACAAACCGCTCGGCGTCGAGCCTCCGCACGAAGAACTCGCCCAGCGAGGGGTAGTAGAGGCTGGCCAGGACCATGGCGAGATAGAAGGCGACGATGATCACCAGCAGCCGCACCATGCCCTGGAAGAAGCCCACGGCGAGCATGCCGAAGAAGAGTAGGATGAAGAGGACATCCATGATATTCATGTGCACCTCCTGGGGGTGGGCCGCAAGGCGAACGCGCCTCGGCAGGGCGATTATAGCACACGGCTCTGGCGCGCCTTAGAGCTCGCTCTCAGCCCAATCTCAGTCTCATGGTTGTTGACAGGTTCATGGTGCGCGGTAGGATCTTCCGAGACGAATCGCTATTCGTCACAGCCGCCCCCTGTTGGGGCCCCGATCAGGAATCATCGCAGCGATGGGCACTCCCTCCCCCGTGCGCCAGGCAGCGCACGCGGACGCCGCCCCCCAAGCGGCCAGCGTCGCGGCCCAGCCCGCCTCCGCCGTCGAACCCTCGGCTCAGCCCGCCCCTTCAGTAGAACCTCCGGCCCAACCGGAACCTACCGTCGAACCTCCGGCTCAATCGGCTCCCGCCGTTGAGCCCTCGGCCCAGCCTGTCCCCGCCGTCGAACCTTCGGCCCAAGCAGTTCCCGCCGTCGAAACGCCGACCCAACCGGCGCCCCTCTCGCCCGCAGAGGTCCGTCGCGGCCTGCGTATCTCCACGATCGAGGCCGCAGTGGCCACCGTGCATATCAGTATCACGGGCGCCGTCGGCGGCAGCGTCTTTCTCACCGGCTTCGCGCTCCTGCTCGGCGCCAACAGCTTTCAGCTCGGCCTGCTCAGCGCGCTGCCCTTTATCGGCCAGCTCTTTCAGTTCGTCGGCGCCTACCTCGAGGAGCGCATCGGCAGGCGCCGCGACCTGGTGTTCTATGGCGCCCTCGGCGGCCGCCTCATCTGGGCGCTACTGCTGGCCCTGCCCTTCATGAGCTTTCTCGGCGGCGCCCAACTCGCCGTCTTCTTCATCGGCCTCGCCATCTCCTATGCCTTCAACGGTATCGCCGGCAACGCCTGGCTGAGCTGGATGACCGACCTGGTGCCTGCTCGCCAACGGGGCAGCTATTTCGGCATCCGCAACACGATCGCCGCGGTCGCCTCGATGCTCGCCACCTTCCTCGCCGGGCGTGCCCTCGACGTCGCCCGCGCCCAGGGCAACGAGACGCTGGGCTACGCCCTGATCTTCGCCGTGGCCGTGGTCGCCGGCATAGGCGCCGCCGCGCTGATCGCCCGGCAGCCCGAGCCGCCGCTGCGCCCCAAGGCCCGCGTCAGCCTGCCGGAGCTGTTCGGCGCCCCCTTGCGCGACCGGCCCTTCCGCAGCTTTGTGTTGGCCTGCGCCGGTTGGGCCGTCGCCACCGGCATCGCCGCGCCTTTCTTCAACGCCTACGGCCTCAGCGCCCTCAAGCTCAGCTTCTCCACCCTCGCCATGCAGGGCGTCGTCACCGGCGCCGTCTCGCTCGTCTTCGGCCCGCTCACCGGCAGACTGCAGGATCGCTACGGCGACCGGCCCGTGCTGCTGGTCTGCCTCCTGGGGACGCTCCTGCTGCCCTTTGGCTGGATCCTCTCCACGCCCACGAATATCCTCCCGCTCTGGCTGACGGCGATCCTCTCGGGTGTCTTCTGGCCCGGCGTGAACCAGGGCCTCGCGAACCTCCTGATGGCGCGGGCGCCCGCCGATTATCGCGGCGCGGCGATGGCCTCCTACAGCGCGGTCAGCGGCATGGGCACGCTCCTTGCGGGACTCGTCGGCGGCCTCATCGCCACCGGTATCGCCGACGCCCAGCTCGCCATCGGCCCGCTCCAGATCGCCGGCCTGGGCTTCCTCTTCGTGCTCAGCAGCCTGCTCCGCACCGTGATGGCGGTGGTGTTCTGGCGCACGCTGTGAGCGGGGAGCGACGCAGCGGTCGCGGTAGTGCCCGGACAGCGTAGTCCGTAGTCCGCTATCCGTACCGGACGGCTTTCTGAGATCAATTGGCAGTGCCTCCATCCCAAGAGGCCTGCCAGATCAAAAATGGCGCGCCCTGACATTGCCCCACGGTGCCGGGCCACTAGGGGTGCTCCAAGGCTTGCAGCTCGGCGCCTCATGCCCCAAGCCTGAAGGTTGGGTGTGATGGCATATCTTTTGCTGCCCGCTGACCTGGCAGGACCTTCAGCCGTCTCAGAGAGGAGGAGTGTCATGGAAGATGTCACTCAACAGCTGCAGAAAGGGATGGAGGTGTTCTCTGCCGACGGGGCCAAGCTGGGCAAGATCAACCAAGTCTGGTTTGGGACCAGCGTCGGGATCCCTGGGCAAAGCGAAGAGGAATCCTGCATGGAAGTGCAGCGGGGTCTCCTCGGCCGAGAGGTTCTCTATCTGCCATGCCGAACGGTTGAGGCAGTGGAGGGTAATCGGGTGCGCCTAAACGTGGATGAGGCGCTGGTCCGAGATACGCCTTCCTGGCATCGTAAGCCAGCCTGGGTTTCATAGGGAGAGGGCGCTGCCGCGGAGCATTTCGCTGTTGGCGCCAGCGATGTCGTTGCTTGCGGGCGCTGCCGCCCCGCCGGCAAGGTGGGCAGCGTGCCCACTGCCGCTGCGGGCGCTGCGCCCCGCACCCCGCTTGTTTTGTCAGGGGGCGTACGCACGCCCCCC
>DAOUGF010000444.1:0-5582 GCA_034429295.1 Chloroflexaceae bacterium | reverse complement strand
GATCGCTTCAGCGCGGCGTCGTCTATCCGGGGCAGCTCATATGGATATCACCGCTCAGACAGCTGCCGAGCGGCACGGGCGGGTGCTATCACGCCGCGTTGGCGGCGTGATCTGCCCACAGCAGATTTCCTCCATTGTGCAGGAGCACTGCTGTGGCGATACTGTCCTGCCCACAGGCCTTTCACCTCACGCCCGACGCTCTGAGCTTTACTGGCCCTGGCGACCGCTTCCAGAAGAACCTTGCCGCGCTCAAGCTTATCCACCAGCTCGAGGCTGAGGGCCGTCTGGCGACCAGCGAGGAGCGACTGGCTCTGGCGCACTACAGCGCCTTCGGCGAGTCGGCGCTGCTCAACCAGCTGTTTCGCTACGACCCAGCGGCCAGCCGCTACGTCCTCCACGACAGCTACGCCGCCTTCCTCTCCTCCGACGATGCCAGGCAGCTGCGCATCGCCGCCCTTACCGCCTTCTACACACCTCTGGACATCGTCGCTGCCATCTGGCAGGCCGTCCTCCAGCTTGGCCTCGGCGATCTGGAGCGGCCGCGCATCATCGAGCCTGCCGCCGGCGTCGGCCACTTCATCTCGGCGATGCCGCCAGAGCTACGCGCTAAGGCCGAGATCACCGCGGTCGAGCTCGACCCGGTGACAGCGCGCATCCTCAGCTGCATCCACCCGGACATCACGCTGTATGGTGGAGCCGGCTTCGAGCGGGTGGACTTGCCCCCCAACGGCTACGACTTGGCGATCTCCAACGTGCCCTTCGGCGAGATGGCCGTCCACGATCCCCACATCCCCGCGGCGCTGCGCCACCAGCTACACGACTACTTCTTCGCAAAGGCGCTGCGGCTCGTGCGCCCCGGCGGCCTGATCGTGTTCCTGACCAGCTGGGGCACGCTGGACAAGCAGGCTCGTGCGGTCCGTGCCTTTCTGGCTGAGCAGGCCACGTTGCTGGGCGCATTTCGGCTGCCCAACGGCGTATTTCGGCGCATCAGCGGCTCGGAGAGCGCCACCGACCTGCTCATCCTCCAGAAGAAGACTCGACCCGAGGCGGAGCAGCCGCGCTGGCTTACGATCGCAGAGGCCGATTACCTTCGCTCAACCGAGCACCGCTCGATGACCGTCGGCTCGCGCTACACCCGCGAGTTCAAGGACCCCGAGGAGCTCGCCGCGGCTCGCCTGGTCGTGAATCAGTGCTGGCTCGACGAGCCCGAGCGAGTGGTTGGCCAGCCGGTCGTGGTGACGAGCGACAGCAGCCTCTGGCTGCAGGTCGTGCCGCCCGCTGGCGAGCTCGCCGCGGCCCTGAGGAGCCGCCTCGCCGCACTGCTCCCATCGCACGTCGTTGCGCCCTTTACGCCGGAGGCAATGAACGAGGCGCCGTCACCGGCTGTATCGTTGCCCTTCCACGAGCGCCGGGCCGAGCAAATCTCCATTCCCACGCTTGGCGGGGTGACCCAGGAGCGGGCCGCCGGCCTGGCCAGCATCTACAACGCGGCCAAGGCGCTCATCCGCGCCGAGCTGAACGACGAGCCGGGGGTGGACGAGGCTCGCGCCCGGCTCAACCAGGTCTACGAGGGCTTTGTCTGGCAGTACGGCGTCATCCACGACCCGCACAATCAGAAGCTGTTCGGCGACTTACCCGAGCTGCAGTTTCTTCTGGCGCTGGAGCGTAACCCGCGCCGCACGCCGAGCGGCCGCTGGCGCGCCGACCGCGAGCGCATCTTCTTTGAGCGTACCCTGCGGCCACACCAGCCGGCCCTGCCCGGCACGCTCACCCCCGCCGAGGCGCTGCTGCGCTGCTTGGATGAGCGCGGCGCCCTCGATATCAGCTACATCGCTACGCTGGCGGGGCAATCACCCGACACCGTGGTCGAGGCGCTGGGCGAGCGGGTCTACCGTCTTCCCGGTACAGGCCAGTATGAGCTCGTCGACGTCTACCTCAGCGGCGACGTTGTCGCCAAGCTGCGTGACGCCCGCGCTTGGGCGGAGCGCGACCCGGCCTTCGAGCGCAACGTTGCCGCCTTGGAGGCGGTGCAGCCCGGGCCCCTCGGCCCGAAGGAGATCATCCTCAACCTCAACGCCTTCTGGCTGCCGGGCTCGGTTGTCACTGCCTTTATCAAGATGCTGCTTCCCGCCTGGACAGGCGAGGCGACGTACCGCACCTCGCTCGGCGAGTGGCTGCTCAGTGATCCTGGCAAGCAGGGTGCGTTCGCAGTCGAAGCCACCACCCGCTGGGGGACGAAGCGCGCCGACGCTATCGACATCCTCCAGGCCTCGCTGCGCGGCGTGCCGGTCACGGTCTACGACCTTATCACCGTCGGCGACCGCGAGAGGCGTGTGCTCAACCCCACCGAGACGGTGGCTGCTCAGGAGAAGCAGCAGGAGATCGCCCAGGCGTTTGTGCATTGGGTCTGGGACGACCCCGCCCGCGCCAACGAGCTCTGCCGCCTCTACAACCAGCGCTTCAACAGCCACCGGATGCGGGTCTACGACGGCAGTCACCTCTCCTTCCCCGGCATCAACACCTCGCTGCTGCGTGACGGCGACCTGGCTGACTACCAGAAAGGTGCGGTCTGGCAGATCCTCCAGCGTCCCAGCACGCTGCTCGGCTTTGCCGTTGGTGGCGGCAAGACCTTCACCGCGATTGCCGCGGCAGTGGAGGCACGCCGCCTCGGCCTCTGTGCCAAGGCACTCGCGGTTGTCCCCAACAACCTGGTCGGTCAGTGGGCGAGCGAGGCCCGCAGGCTCTACCCCGGCATCAAGGTGCTGGCGATGGCCTCCGAGGACTTCACCAAACAACGCCGCGGCATAGTGCTCAGCCGCATCGCTACGGGCGATTGGGACCTGGTCGTCATCGCCCACACCAGCTTCACGCTGCTGCCCCTGAGTGCCGAGTTGGTGACGGCCTTCCGCGACACGGAGACCGACCGGCTGCGGGCCTACCTCGAGGAGCAGCGCGCCACCGCCACCTCCAGCGACGAGAAGCGCTCACTCAAGCAGATCGAACGGGCAATCAGGCGGCTGGAGGAGCGGCTCCAGGCGATGGCTGACAGCATCGCCCGCGATAGCGCCCGCACCATCACCTGGGAGGAGCTCGGCATCGACATGCTCGTCGTGGATGAAGCGCAGGCCTACAAGAACCTCTACGTCCCAACTCGGCTGAGCAACATCGCCGGTCTGCCCTCGGCCCACAGCCGGCGTGCGCTCGACATGCGCATCAAAACCTGGGACCTGCTCCAGCGCCAGCAGAAGGTCGTCTTTCTCACCGCCACGCCGATTATGAACACCATCGGCGAGGCGTATGTGATGCAGCTCTACCTCCAGCAGCAACAGTTGGAGGACGTGGGCATCCATCATTTCGACGAGTGGGTCTCGTTGTATGCCCAGCCCAGGATGGCCTTCGAGATGAAGCCGGATGGCTCTGGGTTCAGGCAGAACACACGACTGGCGACCTTCGTGAACCTGCCGGAGCTGTCGGCGATGTGGCGCCAGGTGCTCAACCTGCGCACCAAGGAGCAGATGGGCCTGCCTGAGCCGGCCCTGGTCACGGGCAAAGTCATCCCGGTAGTTGTGCGGCCCTCGGCCACGCTGAAGCGCTACGTGCAGTCGCTGGCCGCCCGTGCCGAGGCCGTGCGCAACGGCCGTGTCGACCCGACCGTGGACAACATGCTTCGGATCGTCGGCGATGGGCGCAAGGCTGCCCTCGACATCCGCTTGGTCGTTCCGAAGGCACCGCGACCGCGAGTGAGCAAGATTGGCGCACTCGTCGCCAACGTCGCCCAGCTCTACCACACCTACACGCCGCTCCAGGGGACACAACTCGTCTTCTGCGACTTGGCAACGCCAAAGGGCAGCAGGCGAGGGATGGATGAGCCACCGACGCGCCTTTCTCCTGCTGAGTTGGCGGGCGAAACTGGCGAGGGAGCCCAGGAGGTCGAGAGCGCCGAGGAGCGCACGCTCAGCAACTTCGTCTACTACGAGATCCGCGATGGCCTGATCGCCCAGGGCGTTCACCGCGATGAGATCGCCTTCATCCACGACTGCGCGACCAAGGCCCAGCGCGACGCCCTGTTCGCGGCGGTGAACGAAGGCCGAGTGCGCGTGCTCATCGGCTCAACGACCAAGATGAGCACGGGAATGAACGTGCAGCAACGGCTGATCGCCCTGCACAACCTGGACTGCCCCTGGCGCCCCGGCGACCTCGAGCAGCGCCACGGCCGCATCCTCCGCCAGGGCAATCACTGGCCCCAGGTCTACCTGTTTTCCTATATCGCTGAGGGCTCGTTTGATGGCTACCAATACCAGTTGATCGAGAGCAAAGCCCGCTTCATCGAGCAGGCGTTGGCCGGCGAGATTACGGCCCGCACGATGGAGGACACCTCCGAGGTGGTGCTCTCGGCCGCCGAGATCAAGGCGATCGCCAGCGGCAACCCCCACATCGTGCGAAAGGTCCAGCTGGAGGCCGAGGTCGCCCGGCTTGAGCGCGTGCGAGGCGTGTGGCTCGACACCCGGCGCAACCTGCAGCTCGAACGCCACTTCAGCGAGGAGGAGATCCGCCGCGCCGAGGGTCGGCACAACCAATGGGAGCGTGCTGCGACACTCGTCGCGGCCCACCCCCACGAGCCATTCTGCGCCGAGGTGGCTACGGCTGTAGGCGGAGAACCATCTCAAACGATGACGGCGCGGGCCGAGGCGGGGTCGGCGGTGCGCAGACTCGTACACGACTACCAAAGCGCCGCGGCGTTTGGACGGCAGCGGCTGCGTGGCATTGTCGCCCGCTACCGTGGCCTCGATCTGGTCGTGCAGGCCCACGCGGTCTTCGCCGCCGACCTCAGCCTGGCCCTTCCCGACGGCACCACGCTCCACGCCATCACGGCCGCGACCGACACTGGTGTCTGGCAGAGCGCCGGCCGAACCATCAGCGAGATCCCGCACATCCTGGCGCGGCTCCAGGGACGAATCGCCGAGGCCAACGAGCGCATCGCCACCATCGACCGGGAGCTGGCCAGGCTGGAGGTCTGGGACGGCCAGTCAACCTACGATGTGGCGCTGAGCGAACTGAGCGCCATCAATGCCGCCTTCGCTGCCGCCGAGGAGCAGGCCGACGCCGAGCAGGGTGCTTCACCGGCGGGGCCAGAAAGAGCAACGCAGCCCGGCGGGGAGGTAGCGCCAGAGGAAGCTCCGCTTGCTGAACTGCTTGTCGCGCTCGCCCAGGAGGAGCGCGCCGGCAACGGCTGGGTCGAGTGGCAGTCGGTCATTCCGCCCGCACCCGCCTCGCTCGCCTTCATGGCCGCCGAGGCCGAGCGCCGCGTTCGCTCCCACTCCTCGCACCTGGAGCCGCAGCGACGTGAGATGGCTGAGCTATCGGTGGCGACCGAGGCAGGCTCACCGCACACGACGATGATGAGCGCGGCTCAGTTCGGCCACACCCGCGGCCAACGACAGCCACAGCGCCCCGCGGTCAGCATTGCCCCTCACGATGAGGTGGAAGTGACCCAGCTCCCATTGTTCTAGCCACCCGTTACCGAGAACTGCTGCGGCGAGGGGCGCCAATACAACGGCTGGCGCCCCTCGTCCATAGTGGGA
>DAOUGF010000443.1:0-2921 GCA_034429295.1 Chloroflexaceae bacterium | reverse complement strand
GCGCGCCTATCTCCGCGGCGAGAGAGATACACTCGTCGAGCACGGCGGCGGCGCGCTCGGCCTGCTCGGCGTGGGCGAGGGCCCAGCGCGAGCCGGTGTAGATGCAGCCGATCGTCACCCCGTAGCCAGCAAGGAGCGGCGCCGCGCTGGCCAGCGGCTGATCGTTACCCATCTCGTACTGGAGCTCGAACTGCGCGATTGCACGCGCCTGCAGGAAGGCGCCGATCACAATGAGCCGGGCGTCGGGGTGAGCCACTTCGCACAGGCCATGTAGTCTTAGGAGGGGCGTTGCAGTAGCGAGGCGCTCCAGAGCATTGTCTTCTGGGACCCCACGGCAATGCTGACGATCAGGCCTGCTGTGTCCCTGGCACGCTCGTGTAGCTCAGACATCCTGGCGGCAGGCCAAGATGTAGAGATGCTCCTGATGCCGCGACCCAGCGCGCGACAGGACGCGACGACTATTCGTGGCCACGGCGGCGCCAACCCAAGCTGTAGGGTCAAATGAATGCGGCAAGAATAACCCACGGAGCGCAATTTTGAGCCATGTCATTATCTCTGCCTGACCGGTATGCTCTTTATGCAGACTGTCAAGCTAATTTGAAGGCGATGCGGGGCCTGACGCAGGGCGTGGGCTGCGCTGGAGAGCAGAGGGGTGGATGCTGCATTTCCTTGCTGAGCTCTCGCGCGTGGAGGCGCAGGAGGCTGCCCCCCAGGCGCTCCTCATCTTCCCAGTCGGCGCGGTCGAGCAGCACGGCCCTCACCTGCCGGTGGGGACCGACACGCTGATCGTCGGCCAGGTGGCGCAGGCGGCCGCGCAGCTGGCCGCAGAGAGCATCCCGGTTGTGCTCGCGCCCGTTATGCCGTTCGGCTCGTCGCATCACCACCTGCCGTTCGGCGGCACGATGTCGTTGGGCACCGAGACCTATTACCGTGCGATCTACGAGCTGGCAGAGTCGCTTGTGGCCGGCGGCTTTCGGCGCATCTTCATCCTGAACAGCCACGGCGGAAACAACGAGCTGATCCAGCTTGTTGTGCGCGACCTCGCTCTACGCCACCCGGTCTGGGCGGCGGCAGCTTCTTATTGGGTGACAGCCTGGGATGCGCTTGTGGCCCTTGAGGCGCATCATCACGGCCGGCTGCCCGGGCACGCGGGCGCCTTCGAGACCTCGCTCGTGTCTGCGCTGCGCCCCGAGCTTGTGCGGTCCCCGCTGCCCCATCGTGACACGTTCGAGGGCTCGAGCCCACGGGGTTTCTACGGGCCGGTGCGCCGCGAGGCCCACGGGAGCTGGCAGGCGATCGACGGCTACAGCGACAGCCCCGACCGCGCCTCTGCGGAGCTCGGCCGGCGCTATCTCGCCGCGATCGCCCAGGCCGTCGCCGGGGCGCTTGTAGAGTTCTACCAGTTCGCGCAGGAGGTCGAAAGGTAGAGGCGACGGGGCCTGGCTGAACTGGCGAGACCCCGCCACGGTCTACTCGTCCACTCGCCATGTCCGCAGCGTGTCCCAATCGAGCTCGACTCCGAGGCCCGGACCGGGCGGCGGGTAGAGCAGGCCGCCCTCGATCCGTGGCCCGACTGCTACGATGTCGCGCTCATAGCGCAGCGGTCCGAACGTCTCGCACGGGTATGGGAGATCGGCGACGGCGACCCCGAGGTGGGCTGCGGCTGCGGTGCCGATGCCGAGCTCGGCCTGGCTACCGATGATGCAGGGGATGTCGAGGGCGCTGGCGAAGGCGAAGATCTGGGCGGCGGCGGTGATTCCGCCGGCCTCGCTGACGTAGACGTTGAACACGTCGGCCGCCTCTGCCCTGGTGACAAGGTAGGCGTCGTGAAGGGTCTGCAGGCTCTCATCGGCCATCACCGGGAGGCCGCTCTGGCTCCGCAGCAGGCGCAAGCCATCAAGATTGTTTCGGCTCAGAGGCTGCTCGAACCACGCCACCGCGGCCTCAGCGGCGAGGGCGCCCATCGCGCGGGCGGCCTGCGGGACCGTGCGCCAGCCCATGTTAGCGTCCAGCCGCAATGGCGTATCAGCACCCACCGCCTTGGCGACGGCACGCACGGCTGCAACGTCGTCCTCCAAGGCCCGCCCGACCTTCAGCTTGATCGAACGGAAGCCCGCGGCGACCGCGGCCGCCGCGTCCTCGGCCATCTCCTCCGGCGACTTCTGGTAGATGCCCCAGGCCAGCGGCACCGCGTCTCGAGCCTGTCCGCCGAGCAGCTGGTAGACAGGGATCTGGTAGTGGCGCCCGGCGAGGTCGAGCAAAGCCATCTCGAAGGCCGAGCGCAGGTATGGCGCGCTCAACTCGCCCATCAGGGTGCGATCGATCAGGCCGAGGAGTTGCGGGAGCTTCAGCGGATCCTGGCCGAGCAGCCGCGGAACGAGCAGGCGGCGGGCGGCGTGGCAGAGCGAGAAACCGATCTGCGGCGAGGTGATCGACAGTTCGCCCAAGCCCTCGGTCCCGTCGTCGGCCAGGATGCGGATGATCCCGAACTCCGAGGCGCCAACGGGATTCGCCCCCGTGCCGGCGCGCACCGGCTCTTTTCGCGGCGCCCGAATGCTGTAGACCTCGATCTGCTCGATCTTCATACGCTCCTCACTGCTGGCGCCCCTGGCCCGCGCCGGGGCTTGACGGCGGTGCTACATTATAAATTATCTTATATAAAATACAAAATATGAAACGCCCAGCCCTGTCGCAAGCTTACCCCTGAGGAGCCGGCATGGATCACCTTGAGCTAAAGCGCCGCCTGCGCGGCGTGATCGCGTTCACGCTCACGCCCTTTCGCGACGACGAGCGGCCGGACTTGGACGCCCTGGCTGAGCAGGTTGAGTTTCTCTGCGCCAGCGGCGCCCAGATCGTGGTTGTCTGCGGCGGTGTGGGCGAGTTTTATGCCCTGGAGCCTGACGCCTACCGCGCCTGCATCC
>DAOUGF010000442.1:0-2146 GCA_034429295.1 Chloroflexaceae bacterium | reverse complement strand
AGGACGTCACCACAACCGTCTACCTGAACGGCGCTCCCGAGCAGCGGGCTGCGGTTGTCTTTCAGGGGCGTAGCGGATGAGTCTAGTGCTCGTACTGTGTAGTCGGTAGCCCGTACGGCTAGAGCCTCACAAAGCCAGAGAACAGGTGACATGGCCAAAAAGGTCGCCTGAAATTGCACTAGGGTCGCGACGACAGGCCGGCCTCACGGCCGTGAGGCCGGCTATACCTCATCGGCGGCACGGCCCAGCAGCAGCACGCGGAGCGCTGGGCCTTCATCGCCGAGGGTGAGCAGGTCGTTGGCGCTGAGCGCCGCCGCTGCGCCGGGAGTGAGCGGGCGCTCGTTGAGCCGCGTCACGACATCGGCCCTGTCGCTGCTCACGGCCCAGCCGTGTCCAGCGGGCTGAATCGCACAATGGGGCCGGCTCGACACGTAGCGGTATGCCGATACGCGCCGCTCCAGCAGCTCCAGCTCACGGCGATAGGCCGCGGGGTTGAGGAGTGCCAGCGCCTGCAGCAGCCAGCCGCGCGAGAGTATGAGGCCGGGCTGCGGAACCAGGAGCTCGCTCCCGTCCGGCAGGGTGAGGGCGCAGCGGAGCGCTCTCACCTGACCTTGCTCGGTGAGCCACAGATGTCCGCCGCTGCGCAAACCCTGATGGCTGGCGCGCTCGCTGTCGCGCAGTTGCGGCCCCGTGGGCGCGCCTAACCGGAGGGCATAGCGCAGAGGCCGGCCGCTCGCGTCGGCGAGCGGCAGCCCGCAGCCGTTGAGGAGGAGCGGGATCAGCTGGGCCGGCGCGCCATCTTCGCAGACAACCGTGGAGACACGCTCCGTCTCGCCGGCGAACCAGTGAAGCGTGATTGTGAGGCTCTCGCTACGCAGCTTCATAGATGCTCCTGCGGCAGCGCGATCTGGACGAGCCGCCGCTCATCTTCGGCAACAAGGAGCGCCCGGCCGGGCGGCTGGTCGGCGCCGCGTTGATCCGCAAGGGGAAGGGGGACGCCGAGGAGGCGCGTGCCGCCGTCGTAGCGGCCCGGCCAGAGCACGAGCCCTGCTCGTCCTGCGTCGAGGGCCCGCAGGAAGCCATCGTCCGGGTAGCTGCTGTCTAAGGCGACCAGCAAGTGTTCGCCGCGCTCGCCGCCGACTTGGGCGATCTCGCAGAGCGTATCGAAGAGCGTGGGCTGGCCATAGCTCTGGGTGAGCTGGCCGCGCATACGCTCGCGGCAGAGCAGATAGTCGTCGATCAGGATGAGGCGGCGCACAGTTACGGCGCTGCGGTCGGCGATCAGGGCTGCGGCGAGAGCGGCTGCTCCTGCCTCATTGTCGGCGTAGAGAGCCACTTGGGGAAGGTCGCGCAGGGCGGCGAGCCGGCCGCGTGGCCCATCGAGGATGTAGATACGCAGCTCGGCGGCCCCGTAGCGCGCGGCGATCGAGCGCGCCGCGCAGATGAGCGCGGTCGACTTGCCGCTGCGCCGCGGCCCCACAACGAGCGCGTGGGGCGTCTCCCGCCCGAGGCGCAGCCAGGCCGTCCCGAGGGCCATGCTCTCCTGCCCGATCGGCGCGGCGAGCAACCCCTCGTCAGCTGGCTTATCGGCCCGGAGCGTAGCGAGGCTCACCCGCTCCGGGAGCAACTCGACGCCAGGAGGCCCGAGCTGAGCGGCGTCCGGACGGGCCTCCCAAGCTGCCGCCAGCAGCCTCACGTGCTCCCGTAGCTCAGCGGCGCGCTCATCGTCGAAGGCGGCACGGGCCGAGGCCTGGTCGTCGGCGGCAGTGTCATCGGCGTCCAGGGCTGGGAGGGCGATCTGCAGGTCGAGGGCGCCGTAGTCGCTGTGGGCCACAAGGGCGCGGCCCGGCAGGCCGGCCGGGATCTGGCCGCCGGCCCGGACGCCGAGCAGGTCGGCGTAGTCGTGCAGCTCGGGCAGGCGCAGGGCGATCCGCAGGTCGAGCATGGCCAGCAGGCGGTAGCCGATCTCGGCTGTGCGGTCGGCGCTGATCGCCAGGTGGATGCCGAGGGGCCGCCCGAGGCGGGCGATGCGGGTGAGCTCGTCGATCAGCTCGCTCTCGCCAGGCCCATCGCGGAGTTCCTCTCGCAGCACAGCGAACTTATCGATCACCAGGAGGATCGCGGGAAGACTCTGGTTGGCCCGCCG
>DAOUGF010000441.1:0-11354 GCA_034429295.1 Chloroflexaceae bacterium | reverse complement strand
CGGGCGATGAGCGACTTAATCACCTGGCGCTTCTCTTTGAGCGATTGCGCCACGGGGATGGAGAGCTGAAGGGTGCAGACGCCGATGATCATAGAATTGCAACATGCAAAATTGCGCCTTCGGCGCTGCCACTCAATTTTGCACTGCTAATTGAGGTTGCCCATCCCCGCCGGGCCGCTGCCGGGCCTGAGGCGGCTGGCCGGGAGGATGGCGAGCTCGGCCTTGAGGTCGGTGGTGATCTCCCGCAAGCGGCTGACGAGGTCGGCCTCGAGCCAGCGCTGCTTGCGCTCGAGGGGCACCTGGAGGCGCTCGGCGAGCTGGTAGCTGAGCGCCGCCGGGTCATGGGGAAGCTCCTCGGCCTGCACGGCCACCCCGGTGGCTGCAGACACAGCCTGCCAGTAACGGTCATAGGTGAGGCGGAGGTCGCGGGCGGCTGCGGCCGTGGCGGCGGGGACATCGTCGGCGAGTTCGACCACGGAGGCGACGAGGTAGGGCGCGTGCTGGAGCAGATACTGGATGCGGAAACGCCCCTGGCCGACGGCCGTGAGCAGGTAGCGGCCGTCCTCGAGGCGCATGTTGGCGCTGATCTGGGCGATCGTGCCGACGCTATAGGGCTCGACGGGGCGCGCGCCGATGCGACCTTCGCTCACCTCGTCGCCCTCGCGGATGAGCACCACGCCGAAGGGAGCGCGCTGCTCCAGGCAGCGTCCGATCATCAGCCGGTAGCGCTCCTCGAAGATATGCAGATTCAGGGTTGCCCCTGGAAACAGAATCGTGTTGAGCGGGAAGAGGGGCAGCTGGCGGATCATACCGGGATTCCTACTCCTCGTGCCAGGTACAGGTCCAGACCGTCAGCTCAGCCGGGCCGCTGTTGAGCTCGATCGTCAACTCGATCTCGGGCGTGGAGAAGGCTTGCACGAGGGCGGCAGCATCGTAGGGAACAGCCTGGCCGTCCTGCAGCACCGTTACGGAGCCGATCTGGAGGCCCAGCAGCTCGGGCCGCAGCTCCGCCCCGCTGGCGCCGACGGCCGAGAGCAGCGGGCCCCAATCGGGGGCGCCGCGGCGCAGCGCGGCCCGCACAGCTCGCGAGCAGGCCACCGCGTCAGCGACGCGCCGGGCTACTTCCTCGCGGGCCGCGCCGCGCACCCTGATGCTGATGATCTTACCATTTCCGGCAGCGTCGCGCACGATCTGCTGCGCCAGATCGGCGCAGAGCGCGTCGAGGGCCTCCTGGAAGGCCGCCAACTCCCGCGAGCCATCGGCGACAGGCGGAGCCTCGGCGGCGCCGTTGGCAAGCAGCAGCACAGTATCGTTGGGGCTGCTGTCGCCGTCGATGTTCAGCCGCCCGAAGCTGCGAGCCACGCTCTGCTGGAGCGCCCGCTGCAGCAGCCGCTGCTCGATCGCCAGGTCGGTGGTGATCAGGCAGAGCAGCGTGGCCAGGCGCGGGTGCACCATGCGCGTACCCTTCGCCATGCCGGCCAGCGTCACACGCTTGCCCTCGCCAAGCTGCACCCGGTAGACCCGCTCCTTCGGCCGGGAATCGGTGGTAAGGATGGCCACGGCAGCCCGCCGGCCGCCACCGCTATCGAGCTCGCTCACCGCCCGCTTGATACCCTCCCGCAGGCGCGGCATCGGCAGCGGCACCCCGATCACGCCGGTGGACATGAGCAGCACCGCGTCTCGCGGGATCTCGAGCTCGTCGGTCACGAGCTTGGCGCATTCCACGGCATCGGTGAGGCCAGCCTGGCCGGTGCCGGCGTTGGCCTGGCCTGAGTTGATCAGCACGGCGCGGATGCTCTCGCGGTTGCGCGAGAGGATGGCCTGGCTCAGGAAGACCGGCGCAGCCTTGATCAGGCTTGTGGTGAAGAGCGCCGCCACCTTGCAGGGGCGTAGCGAATAGACTAGCGCCAGATCCCGCGCCTTTGTCCCGTCCTTCATGCCGCACGAGATGCCGGTGGCGCGGAAGCCGAGCGGGCTGGCGATGTGACCGTCCTCGAAGATGGTGTAGCTCATTATTGGTAGTGCGTAGCCTGTAGGCCGTAGTCCGCCCGGTACGGAGCAGGGGCTGCCGACTACGGGCTACGGTCTCACCAGACGCGGCAGATCAGGCCCTTCAGATACTCGCTCTCGGGGAAAGTCAGCAGCACTGGGTGATCGGGTGACTGGCCGAGGCGCTCGATGATCTGAGCGTCGCGGCGGGCGTCCACGGCGGCGCCGAAGACGATCTTCTGGAACAGGTCGATGGAGACAAGGCCGGAGCAACTGAAAGTGGCGAGCAGGCCGCCGGGCCGCAGCAGCTGCATCCCCAGCAGATTGATATCCTTGTAGCCGCGGGCGGCGCGCTCCACCTGAGCCTGGCTATGGGCAAACTTGGGTGGGTCGAGGATGATCACGTCGAAGCGGCGACCCTCGGCGCGATACTGGCGCAGCACACGGAAAACGTCGCCCTCCACAAACTCGGCCGCCGTGCCGGGCGCGCTCTGGGCGAGGTTGGCGCGAGCGAGCTCCAGGGCGCTCGCGGAGCTATCGATCAGGGTGAGCGCCTTGGCGCCAGCACGGGCGGCGTAGACGCTAAAAGCGCCCGTATAGCAGAAGGCGTCGAGCAGCTCGGCCCCGGCGCAGTAGGCGGCCACGCGGCTCCGGTTGGCCGCCTGGTCGAGGTAGAATCCGGTCTTCTGGCCGCCCCGCAGGTCTATGAGCAAGCGCGGCTGGTCGGCTGGGGTGCCGGGCATCGCGAGGGGGCGCAGCGCGAGGCGCTCGGGCGGGGCCTCGCCCCAGAGCACGCCCTCCTGGGGCGGCAGGCCCTCCCGCTCGCGCACCTCGGCGTCGCTGCGCTCGTAGATGCCCTTGGGGGCCAGGAGCTCGCCGAGGATGGCGGTGATGGGCTCGGCGCGTACGGCCATGCCCTGGGTGAGGAGTTGCACCACGAGGAAGGGGCCGTAGCGGTCAACGATCAGGCCGGGGAGGCCGTCGGACTCGCTGAAGATCAGGCGGCAAGCACTCTCGGCATCGTCGAGGAAAGCGCGCCTCCCAGCGATAGCCCGCTCGATGGCGGCCCGCAGCCAGGCCGGGTCGAGCGGCTGCTCAGGGTCCCAGCTGGCCGCGCGCACGCGGATCTGGGAGGCGCTGCTGTAGAGGCCGCGGGCCAGCCACTCGCCGCTGGGGCTGAACACGTCCACCACCTCGCCGCCTTGAGGGTTGCCGCGGGTGGCGCTGATGGCCCCCGAGAAGACCCAAGGGTGGCGTTGGAGGAGGGGGCGCTCGCGGCCGGATTTGAGGGTGACGCTTGCCATAAGCATTCTACCGATCGCTTATGGAGGCGTAGTGTAGCAGAGCGGTGTAAAGGGGTCAAGCAGGGGTTGGATGGCGGAGGGGGTTTGGATCGCGAAGGGCGCGAAAACGTTGTTCGCGAAAAACACGAAGGCGAAAGGCGAAGACGCGAAAGGGAAGACGCGAAAGTGAAGGGCGCAGGTCGGCAAGCCTACGGCAGCCGGGCGCCGTCGCCCTCAAGCGTGACGAGGCCATCGCGGGCCAGGCCGGCCAGCAGTTCCCGCAGCCAGGGCTCGTCCTCGGCGGCGTAGCCGGGCTTCACGGCCGCTCCGAGCTCGGCCAGCGGGAGCGTGGCGTGGTCGGGCAGGGCCCGCAGCGCCTCCACGACCCGCCCGCGGTACCAGCGCCGCGAGCCCCGGTACGGCTCCTCCGGCCTGTAGCCCGCTTTGCGCTCGGCCACGCGCCGCGCGGCACCCCGTGCAGCTACACTACCAGCCCGCCCGCTGCTTCCTTCGCCCTTTCGCGCCTTCGTATATTCGCGAATTTCACTTTCGCGTTTTTCGCCTTCGCGTTTTACACTTTCGCCTTCGCGTTTTTCGCGAACGATGTTATCGCGCTTTTCGCGATCCAAACTCCCTTCGCGATCCAAACCCCCTCCCCCCATCGCCAGCATCAGCGCCTCGTCCATCGCGACCCAGGCGGCATAGGCGCGGCAGTGGGCGCGCAAGGGGCAGCGGCGGCAGGCGGGGGCGGCCGCGGTGCAGACGAGGGCGCCAAGCTCCATGATCGCCTGGTTCCAGGCCCACCCCTGACCAGCCGGCACCAGGCGCTGGCCTGCGGCCAGCAACTCGCGCTCCGATGGGGCCGGCGCATCCTCCTCGGGGCCGAACAGGGCGCGGCGCAGCACGCGGCGGATATTCGTGTCCATGAAGGCCACATCCTGCTCGAAGGCGAAGCAGGCCACCGCCCCCGCCGTATATGGGCCTACGCCCGGCAGCCGGCGCAGCGCTTCCACCTCGCGCGGAAAGCGGCCGCCGTGCTCCTCCAGCACCGCCCGCGCGGCTCGCTGCAGATTCACCGCGCGCCGGTTGTAGCCTAAGCCCGTCCAGAGGCGGATCACCTCGGCTGTGGGCGCCGCCGCCAGCGCCTCCAGCGTGGGGAAGGCCGCCAGGAAGGCCAGATATTTCGGGATCACCCGCTCGACCTGGGTTTGCTGGAGCATGATCTCGGCGACCAGCACCTGGTACGGATCACGGGTGCGGCGCCAGGGCAGATCGCGGGCGTGCTCGGCGAACCAGGCGAGCAGGCGCCCCTGAAGCTCGTCAGGCTTTGAGGGATTCATGGATGGACACTATGGGGGACGGGAGATCCGTAGGCCTGTGTCACTCAGCGCTACCCTCAGGTTCTCCCCGCGCTCACACTTGTCGCACGAACGTAGGGCCGAAGCATTCGCCCCAAATCGCTCGTGTGGTACGGGTGCAGTCCGGGGCAAATGCTTCGGCCCCTACGGCCTACCGAAAGATCTCTGTGGCTCTACATGGCCCCGGGCAAGCGCAGCGATCTAATCCCCGGCCGCCCGTCCCCCGCCGCTCTCGCGCCGCGCCTCGATCACATCGTTGATACGGTTCAGGCGGTCGAGGATCATCGAGAGCTGGCTGACGCTCTGCAGCGAGAGCACCACGTGGAGCACAGCCCGGCCGGCGCGCTTCGTCTGACCCTGCTCAACCTTCTCGATGTTGATCCCGCCCTCGGCGATAACGTTCGAGATGTCGCGCCAGAGCCCCACCCGATCCCAGGACTCGATGCGGATGGGCACCGAGTAGCCCTTCGGCTGCTGGCCGCCCCAGACCACATCGATCAGCCGGTTGCGATCCTTCTCGTTCACGATCGTGCGGCAGTCGGCCCGGTGAACAGTGATACCGCGGCCACGGGTAACAAAGCCGACAATCGGCTCGCCCACGATCGGGTTACAACACTTGGCGAGACGGTTAGGCACGGCGCCCACGCCCAACACATGCACGCCGACCGGCTGGTTGCGCGCCGTCACCGGGCGCACGGGCAGGTCGAAGTTTGATGTCTCTGGTGGCGCTTGCTGCTCGACCTGCTGGGCGAGCGCCTTCTGGGCCACGCTGCGGGCCGTGATCTCGCCGGAGCCGATCAGGTTGAAGAGATCCTCCACCGAGCGGGCGTTCATCAGCTCGGCGAGCGAGTCGAAGCTCACCGTGAGGCCCAGGCGCTTCAGCTCCTTCTCGAGCAAGTCGCGGCCGGCGGCGACATTCTCCTCGCGCTCGGCGCGGCGGAAGAAGCGCTTGATATGGTTGCGGGCGCTGGGCGTCTTAACGAAGTTCAGCCAGTCGCGCGAGGGGCCCTTGCTGCCCTTCGCCGTCATGATGTCGACGATCTCGCCGTTCTTCAGGTGGTAGTCCAGCGGCACCAGCTTGCCATTCACCTTGGCGCCGATGCACTTGTTGCCCACCTCGGAGTGGATATGGTAGGCGAAATCCACCGGGGTGGAGCCCTCGGGCAGATCGATGATCTTGCCCTTGGGCGTGAAGACGTAGACCAGCTCCTCCAGTTCGGGCTTGAGGCTATCGACGAACTCGCGGTCGGTGAGCTCGATGCGCCAGGAGATCAGCTCCCGCAGCCACTTGATCTTGGCCTCGTAGTTCTGGTCGCTGCGGGCGGCGAAGCCCTCCTTGTAGCGCCAGTGCGCGGCGATCCCGTGCTCGGCTACGGCGTGCATCTCCTCGGTACGGATCTGCACCTCGCAGGGCTGGCCGCCGGGGATGAGCACCGTGGTGTGAAGCGACTGGTAGCTGCTCTCCTTGGGCACGGCGATATAGTCGTCGAACTCGCTCAGCACCGGCGTCCACATGCTGTGCACCAGGCCGAGCACGCGGTAACAGGCGCCCTTCGCCTTGTCCGGGTCGCTCTCCTGGATGATCACGCGAATGGCAAGCTGGTCGTAGATCTGCTCAAGGGGCACGCCCTTGCGCTCCATCTTGCGCCAGATCGAGTAGATATGTTTGGGCCGGCCAGAGACCTGGGCGCGGATGCCCTCCTTCGCCAGGGCCTCCTGCATCTTCTTGATCACGCGCTGCACCAGCCGCTCGCGGGCCTCCTTGCGCATCGCGAGGCCCTGGGAGATCTCCTTGTAGCGCTCGGGGTAGAGCGCCTTGAAGGCCAGATCCTCCAACTCAGACTTCATCTGCCACATGCCGAGGCGGTGGGCCAGGGGCGCGTAGATGTCGAGTGTCTCGCGGGCCACGCGCTTCTGTTTGTCGGGCGAGGTGGCGCCGAGGGTGCGCATATTGTGCAGCCGGTCGGCGAGCTTGATCAGGATCACCCGCGGATCATCGGCGGTGGCGATGAACATCTTGCGGTAGGAGCCGGCCTGGATCTCCTCTTTGCTCTTGCTCTCCAGCCCCGACAGCTTGGTGACGCCGTCCACCAGATGGGCGATATTCGCCCCGAAGAAGGTCTCGATCACCTCGAGGCTCACGCCGGTATCTTCCACCACGTCGTGGAGCAGGGCGGCGGCGATCGACTCGGCGTCGAGGCTCAACTCCAGCAGGATGGTGGCGACAGCTACGGGGTGGTCAATGTAGGGCTCGCCGCTCTGGCGGAACTGGCCGCTGTGGGCGATGGTGGAGAGGGCGTAGGCGCGGCGCACGAGGTCGCCGTCGGCGTCGGGCAGGTACTGGTGGAGCCGGGCGATCAGTGCTTCGATCGTGGGGCTGTTGTAGGCGGCCACATAGGCTGCCCGCACCTCCTCCTCGCTGGCTCCCGGCTGCTCGTGCTTGCGTAGATGCTCGACGATCGCCTCGACGAACGGCTGGCGCAGGATGGGGTGCAGCACCATTGTCTGCTGGTGCTTCGCATCGTCCTGCGACCCGGCGCCCCCGTCTGGCGGCACACCCTGCTGGCGGCGCTGGTTGTCGCTCGCCCTTTGCAGGGTGCGGGCGCCGGTCTGATCAGCAGTGTGGACGACGTCGGCTGTGGCGGTGGGTGCTTCCATGGCCGCTCTTCCTCTAAAGCCGGGGCGGGCCGCGGGGTGAGGCGGGGTTGCGCCGGGTCGGTCGCGGGAGATCGGGTGATCACGAACGCGGTCGGCGAGCACCGCCTGACCGCGCCTGGAACTCCCGCGATCGTCCGCGACCGCGACGTATAGGTATAGGAGTACCTGGTAGGATAACACCGCACCTCCGCGGTTGTCAAGAAATCGTTACGCTCCCACACGCGCCCGCGGCCCCACTGCGGGCCATAGCGGGGTATAATGCTGCCGCCCCATGCATGAGAGCGCCCTGCGGCACCAACAGGAGGACAAGTCCATGTGGTGGAATCGCAAGCGTAGCCTTGAGCACAGCATCGATGCGGCAGAAGCCCAGGCGGCCATGGCCGTCGAGCGCATCGCCGACGGCATTCAGGAGCGCATCGGCAGCACAGCGGGCGCGCAGCTCGCCGCAAACCTGCGGCAGCTCGCCGGCCGCATCGACGAACTGGATCTCGCCGGCCAGCTGCTGAGTCGCCGTCGCGGGCTGGAGCGGGCGGCGCGGAAGGCCAGCCGCCAGGTGCAGCGAGCCCTCCACGACTTCGAGCGAACTCGTGAGCGGCTCGCCGACGAGGCGGGGCGCACCGGCCAGCAGCTCGCCACCCTCGGCCAGAGGACCCTGCCCGACGAGCCCGCCCGCTGGATCGTTCCCACGCTGTTCGGCTTCGCCTTTGGCTTCGCCTTCGGCTTCGCCATCGCCTACTCGCTGCGCCCGAAGCGAATAGCCAGAAACCTGGAGGCAAGAGCCGAGCAGCGGGAGCCGGGCGCGGCTGAGGGCGCCGCCTGAGCTACGTCACCGTGGGCGCCTCGGCCATATACTTCGTGTAGCGCCCCTCGGTGACGCTCCGGGCGAGGCGCAGCACCGCTGTGTGGATGTCGGTGTAGCTCGTGTAGATCGGCGCGATCCCGAGGCGTAGATTGTCGGGGGCGCGGAAGTCGGGCAGCACCCCAAGCTCACGGATCAGCGCCAGGTCGATGCCGAGGGCCTGCGGGTGCCCGAGCGAGATGTGGGAGCCGCGCCAGCGGGCCTCCCGCGGCGAGTTGAGCGTGAAGCCGAGCGGCGCCAGCAGTTGCTCCCACAGCCCGATCAGATACTCGCTCTGCCGCTCCGACTTGGCCCGCAGCCGCGCCATCCCGGCCTCCAGCAGCAGATCCACCCCCGGCTCGATCAGGCTTAGGGAGACGACCGAGGGCGTGCCGCTGAGAAAGCCCCTAATGCCGGGCGCTCGCCGGTAGGTTAGCTCGAAGGCGAAGAGATCCCGCTGTCCCATCCAGCCCGCGATCGGGTTGATCAGGCGCTCCTGCAGCTCGCGCCGCACGTAGATGAAAGCCGGCGCCCCTGGCCCGCCGTTCAGGTACTTGTAGCAGCAACCCACGGCCAGATCGGCCCCCGCCGCCGTCAGGTCCACGGGCACCGAGCCCACCGAGTGGCTTAGGTCCCAGAGAGTAAAGACGCCTGCCGCCCGCGCCGCCGCGCTGAGGGCGGCCATGTCGTAGGTGTAGCCGCTCTTGAAGGTGGTGTGAGAGAGCGTGAGCAGGGCCACGTCGCTATCGAGGCGGGCCACGATCGCCTCAGCCGGCCCGTAAATCCCATCGGCCGACGGCACCAACTCCAGGGTGTGGCGGCCGCCGAGCAGCTCGATCACGCCCTGGAGGATGTAGAGGTCCGAGGGGAAGTTCAGGGTGTCGCTGACGATCCGGCTGCGGCCCTCTTGGGCCCGCAGGGCGGCCACCGCCAGCTTGAAGAGGTTCACCGAGGTCGAGTCGGCAACGATCACCTCGTCGGGCGCAGCGCCGATCAGGCCAGCGATCTTGGCGCCCACCCGCTCCGGGGCATCGAACCAGCCCTCGTTCCAGCCGCGGATCAGGCGCCCGCCCCACTGCTGCCGCACCAGTTCCTCGGCCCGCGCCGCCGCCGCCCGCGGCAGCCTGCCGAGCGAGTTGCCGTCCAGATAGATCATGTCGGGCTCGTCGTCCACGAAGGCGGCGCGGAAAGGCGCCAGCTCGTCGGCGGCGTCCAGCTCGGCCGCGTAGGCGGCGTCGGTTCGTACGCTCATGGTCTGCTCCAAGCTACAGCTGCGAGCGGATCGCCCACAGGTCGGGGAAGAAGGGCTTGAGCGTCGCTGCGAGGTAGGCCGCGCCGCTCGAGCCGCCGGTGCCACTCTTCGTGCCGATCGTCCGCTCGACCATCTTCACATGGCGGTAGCGCCACTCCTGGAAGCCCTCGTCCATATCGACCAGGCGCTCGCACACACCGCGGGCCGTCACATCGTTCCGGTAGACGGCTACGAGCAGGACCTGTAGCTCGGGAGAGGGGCGCAGCGGCTCACGCACATCGCGGGCGAGCTCGGCGGCGGGCACGGGGTGGCCGCTCCGGCTGAGGTACTGGAGGAAGGCGTCCCACAGGGTTGGCGCCTCGTAACGCGCCGCCAATCGTGCGGCCACCTGCTCGTCGTCGGCCAGATGGCGCAGCATATTCGCCCGCTTATAGCCGAGCAGGAACTCGATCTCGCGGAACTGGGCCGACTGGAAGCCGCTCGCTGTCTCCAGATGGCTGCGGAAGGCGTTGAACTCCAGCGGCGTCATCGTCTCCAGCACATCGATCTGGGCGACCACCGTCTTGAGGATCGTGAGCACCCGGCGCAGAGTGTGGCCCACGCGGGCGCTATCGCCCGCCCGCAGCAGCAGGGCGGCATAATCCAGCTCGTGGAGCAGTTGCTTGAACCAGAGCTCGTAGACCTGGTGGATGATGATAAAGAGCAGTTCGTCGTGCTCGGGCTCGCCCTCAACGCCGCTGCGTGGGGTCTGCAGCGCCAGCAACTCGTCGAGCCGAAGATACTTCCCGTAGGTCAGCGCGTGCGCCATTGCCCGCCTCCCTCCTCATTGCAGATTGTGATTGTAGATTGCCCGAGCCAGCCGACGACTGTTCCGCGCCTGCCTGTTAGCTGCCGCTGTCCATACAGTGTAGTCCGCTATCTATACCGCCGGAACGTACGGCCAAAGCATTCGCCGCGGATAACACCTGTGCCACACGCGCGACATGGAGCGAATGCTTCGGCCTACGGGCCTACCGAGAGATTTCTGTGATTCCATAATAGCCGTACGGACTACGGACTACGCTGTACCGGCACTTGGGCTGTGCGGAGCAAGCCGCGGGGACGCTCGTATAGTACAATAAGCGCGCCGGCCTAAGCTACAATCTGCAATTCCCAGGAGCGCCCATGTTTCCCGAGCTGACCATCGCCGGAGCGCCGTATGAGCGCGGCCGGGCCTACGGCGCCGCAGCGGCCCCGCTGATCCGCCACAGCATCGCCAGCTATGCCCGGCTCTTCGCCTGCCGCCGCGGCCTCGACTGGGCCGCCAGCCAGGATGAGGCGATGCGCTTCGTCCCGCTACTCCGCGAGGTGGCGCCCGATCTGCTCGAGGAGATGCGGGGCATCGCCGACGGCGCCGGGCGCGGCCTGGCCGAGATCGTGGCCCTCAATGTGCGCACCGAGCTGATGGCCGGCGTCGGCACGGGCTTCTACCACCCGGGCGGCCAGGCGGCGCTGGCCCGCAACCGGGCGGCGGGGGTGCCTGAGCACCCGGAAGACGACCAGCCGCTGGCGAACGGCCACCGAAGCGTGAGTGAGGCCGCGAGCAGTCGTCCGCCGTCTGTCGCCGATGCTACCGCGGACGACGGCGAGTGCACTACGGCCGCCGCCTCAGGCGCCGCCACCGCCTCGGGCACCACACTGCTCGCGCAGACCTGGGACTGGCAGGGCGATCAGCGGGCAGCCTGCATCCTGCTGCGGGTGCGGGCGCCAGGCGAGCCCGAGCTGCTGACGATGACCGAGGCCGGCATGGTCGCCAAGACCGGCATGAACAGCGCCGGCGTGGCCGTCGCCCTCAACCTGCTCCGCTCCCTGGCCGACGGGCGCGAGGTGGGTATGCCCGTCCACGTGCTGCTACGCAAGATGCTCCAGGCCCCGAGCTTCGCCGCAGCCAGGGCCGCGGCCGATCTGGCCCCCGCCAGCGGCTCGTCGTGCATCAC
>DAOUGF010000440.1:0-7718 GCA_034429295.1 Chloroflexaceae bacterium | reverse complement strand
TCGGGCCCCTCAGGCAGATCTCGCCAACCTCGCCGGGAGCGGCGGCGCGGCCCTCAACCTCGATCCGCAATTCCATCGGGAGCAGCGGCTGGCCGGCTGAGCCAAGCTTGCGCAGAGCGTCGGCGGGGGCGAGGGTAACCGCCTGCGAGGCGGTCTCTGTGAGGCCGTAGGTCTGCACCACCGGCACGCCACGGGCCGCGCTGGCCTCGAGCAGCGGCAGGGGCGCCGGGCCGCCGCCCAGCAGGGCGCAGCGGAAGTGAGGCGGGAAGGGGCGCTCGCCCCGGGCCTCCAGCATGCGCTGGAGCATCACCGCCACCAGCGAGACGATCGTCACGCCATCGTGGTCGATCGCGGCGAGAGCGGCCGCCGGGTCGAAGCGCTCGTGGATCACCACGGGGATGCCGTAGATCGCGCCCCGCAGCAGGATCGAGAGGCCGCCGACGTGGAAGAGCGGCAGCACAGCGAGCCAGCGGTCGTTGTCCCGCAGGCCGAGGTTGAGGGCCGAGGCGATGGCGCTCCACCAGTGGTTGCCGGCGGTGAGCACGGCGCCCTTTGGCCTGCCCGTGGTGCCGGAGGTGTAGATGATGGTGTGGGGGGCGGCAAGATCGATCTGAGGGTTAAGGGTTGAGGGCTGAGGGTTGAGGGCTGAGGGCTGAGGGTTGAGGAGAAGCCGGCTACCAGGGAGGGCGGCCGCGAGCTCGGCGTAGGCCTCGTCATGGAGCAGGAGGGCCGCGCCGCAGTCGGCGAGCTGCCAGGCGAGCTCGGCGGGGGCGAGGCGCGTGTTGAGGGGCACGAGCACCACGCCGGCGCGAGGCGCGGCATGCACCGCTGCCGCGTAGGCGGGGCTGCTGCGAGCGAGCAGCGCGACCCGGTCGCCCGGGCGAGCCCCGGCCGCAGCGAGCTGCGCAGCTAACCCGTCGGCCCAAGCGTTGAGGGCGGCGAACGAGATAGCGCCGCCATCGGCGATCAGGGCGGGGCGATCGGGGTGCAGGGCGGCGCGACGGGCGAGCCAGTCGGGGAGGGGTGTTTGGATTTGGATCACGAAATACCCGAAATGGAGCGTTACGAAGTGGCGCGCAGCGCTTAAAACGCGAAACGAAAGCGCGAAGTCGCGGAACGAAGTGGCGCGAAGCGCTTAAGGGAAGACGCGAAAGGAAGCCGCGAAACCGTAGGGGCGGGCACGATGGCCCACCCACCACACCGTAGGGGCGGGTCATCGTACCCACCCTCGGCCTTCGTGCCCACCAGCCAAACCGTAGGGGCGGGCCGTTGTGCCCACCCTCAGGCCATCGTCCCCACCTTGGCGATCGGTTAGCCGAGCAGCAACCCCAAGGCGAGCAGGGCGCCGAAGAGCATGTGCAGGCGGGCGGTGCCCTTGAGGGCGGCGTTCAGGGCCCTGCCGCGCTCTTTGCCCACCTTGTCGAGCAGCGGCAGCGCCAGCGGCAGGCTCAGCCAGGCGAGCAGCGAGAAGGGCGAGGCGCCGCCCCACATCCAGACGACGGGCAGCAGCAGGTAGGCGCCGATCACCAGCAGGGCGTACTCGCTGCGGGCGAAGCGCTCGCCGAAGATCACCGCCAGCGTGCGCTTGCCGGCCTTACGATCGGTGGGCGCATCCCGCAGGTTGTTCACCACAATGATCGCCGTCACCAGCATGGCCACCGGCAGGCTCGCGAGCAGGGCCACACCGCGGAAGGCCCCGCTGTGCAGGTAGTCGGTGCCCATCACCGCCACCACCCCGAAGAAGATGAAGGTGAAGAGGTCCCCCAAGCCGTTGTAGCCCAGCGGGAACGGCCCGCCGGTGTAGAGGATTCCCGAGGCGATCGAGAATAGCCCGATCAGCAGGATGGGCCAGCCGCCTACGTAGACAAGGTAGAGCCCGCAGAGGGCAGCCAGCCCGAAGCAGAGCAGCATCGCGCCGCGCACAGTGGCCGGGGCGATCAGCCCGCTCTGCGTCACCCGCACCGGCCCCAAGCGCTCGGCCGTGTCGGCGCCCTTCTGGTGGTCGAAGTAGTCGTTGGCGAGGTTCGTGCCGATCTGGATGAGCAGCGAGGCCACCAGGGCCGCCGCGAAGGCCAGCGGCCTGAAGAAGCCATCGGCCAGGGCCGTGGCCGAGCCCACCAGCACCGGCACCACCGCGGCGGGCAGCGTCGGCACGCGAATGGCCATCAGCCACGTCTTAACCGGGCTCGGCCGTGTTGAATGGGGGGCAATAGTGTTCATAGGGGAAGGAGAACTGAGAACCTAGAACCAGGCTCATTGTTCTTGGTTCTTACGGGAAGCGCCGGAAGCGCCGGAAGTTCGGCTTGCGCTTCTCCAAGAACGCCTGCTTGCCCTCCTTCGCCTCCTCGCTCAGATAGTAGAGCAGCGTGGCGTCGCCGGCGAGCTGCTGCAGCCCGGCGTGCCCGTCCGCGGCAGCGTTGATCGCGGCCTTCAGGAAGCGGATCGCCATCGGGCTCTTCTCGAGGATCTCGCGGGCCCACTGCACGCCCTCGTCCTCGAGCCGCTCCAGCGGCACCACCGCGTTCACCAGGCCCATTTCCAGGGCTTGCTGGGCGTTGTACTGGCGGCAGAGGTACCAGATCTCGCGGGCCTTCTTGTCGCCCACCATGCGGGCGAGCAGGTTCGAGCCGTAGCCGCCGTCGAAGCTGCCCACCTTCGGCCCCGTCTGCCCGAAGATCGCGTTCTCCGCGGCGATCGTCAGGTCGCAGACCACGTGGAGCACATGGCCGCCGCCGATCGCGTAGCCGGCTACCAGGGCGATCACCGGCTTGGGGATGATGCGGATGAGCCGCTGCAGGTCAAGCACGTTCAGCCGCGGCACCTTGTCGCCTCCCACGTAGCCGCCGTCGCCGCGCACACTCTGGTCGCCGCCAGAGCAGAAAGCCTTATCGCCCGCGCCGGTGAGCAGGATCACGCCGATCCGCTCGTCATCGCGGGCCCGGCTGAAGGCATCGATCAGCTCGGCCGTGGTCTCCGGCCTGAAGGCGTTGCGCTTCTCTGGGCGGTTGATCGTGATCTTCGCGATCCCCTCGCCGGCCGCGTCGTGCTCGTAGATGATGTCGGTGTAGTCGCCGACCTTGCGCCACTCGATAGGCATAAGTGCTCCTGTTGACGTGGGCGCCCGCGGCGGGACGCCCTTCCGTTTCAGCTCTCAGAATGGCCGGGCGAGGCATCAGAGCGCGCCCGAGAGGAATCCTACCACAAGATCGGCGAAGGCCTCCGGCTGCTCCAGATGCACCGTGTGGCCCGCGCCGCGCACGATCGCGTGGCGCGCTGCGGGCAGCAGGGCGGCCGCCCGCTCGCCGATCGCCACATACTTTACGTCAAGCTCTCCGCTAATGAGCAGCGCGGGCATGGTGAGTTCCGGCAGGCGATCCCAGAGCGAGGATTGGCGACCCGCGCCCATACCCCGCAGGCTGTTGGCATAGCCGAGAGCCGTGCCCCGTAGGCGACGTTCCCGCAAAGCCGCCCGCTCCGCTGCGGGAAGGGCAGCCTGGCTCGCGAAGAGCGGGAGCGCGGCCCAGTGATCCACGAACCACTCCAGCCCATCGCGCTCGATCCGCGCCGCCAGGGCATCGTCGCTCGCGGCTCGCGCCGCGCGCTCAGCCTCGTCCTCGATCCCCGGCGACGCGCTCTCCAGGATGAGCGAGCGCACACGACCGGGCGCAGCCGCGGCGAGCTGCAGGGCCACGCGGCCGCCCATCGAGTAGCCGAGTAGTTCCACTCGCTCGTGGCCGAGACTGTCGAGCAGCGCCAGCAAGTCCACCACGCACTGCTCCATCGTGTAGCGGGCCGGGTCGGCGGGGGCCGACGAGCGCCCGTGGCCGATAAGGTCGGGCGCGATCACCTCGCGCAGCCCGGTCAGGCGCGGAATCAGGCCGGCCCACTCGTCGGCGCTGCCGGTGAAGCCGTGGAGCAGCAGCAGCGGCGGCCCGCTCCCCGCTCGCTCGACGTACAGCTCGATATCGTCGATCCGGATCCGCATGGCGCTACACCAACCCCGCTCGCTCCAGCGCCGCGTGCACCAGAGGCCAGATCGCGCGGTGATCGGCCACATTCTGCGCCCGCTCGGTGCGCACCTCGACGATGTGCAGCCCTTCCCCTTGGATGCCTGCGCTCAGGGCGGCGCGGAAGGCTTCCCAACTCGCGGCCAGGGTGTAGCGGGCGCCGTAGAGCTCGGCGAGGGGGCGGAAGTCGAGGCCGTGGGGCGTGCCGAACAGGCGCTCGAACTGGTCCCGCTCGCTCGCCTGGGGGAGGAAGGAGAAGATCCCGCCGCCGTCGTTGTTGATCAGCACGATCGTGGCGCTCAGGCCATGGAGCTTCGCCGCGAGCAGCCCGTTGGCGTCGTGGTAGAGCGAGAGGTCGCCGAGGGCCATCACCAGGGGGCGCGCACCGGCGGCCACGGCCCCGAGGGCGGTGGAGACGAGGCCATCGATGCCGTTCGCCCCACGGTTGCCCATGATCGTCACGGGACGCCCTGATGAAGGGAAGAAGGTGTCGCAGTCGCGCACCGGCATCGAGTTGCCGACGAAGAGCGTGGCCCCGGCTGGCAGCAGCTCGGCCAGCTTGGCGAACACCCCCGGCTCGCTGATCGTCTCGCGCCCCGCGAGCGCGGCCTGGATCGCCTCGCGGGCGGCCGCATCGGCGGCAAGCCAGGCCCGGCCCCACTCCGGGTCGTGAGGATCGCCGGCCTCCAGGCGGGCGAGCAGCGCCTCGCAGAGCCAGAGCTCGTCGCAGGGGAGATGCTCCGCGGCGAGGCTGGTCGGCTCGCGCCAGCCCGCACCACCATCAACCACAACCGTCCGGCACTCCGGGTGGCGCTGCAGAAACTGGAGCACCGGCTTGGCCGTCGGCATCGCCCCGAAGCGCAGCACCAGCTCGGGGGCGTATCTGGCGGCGAAGCCCTCGTCGCGCAGGAAGGCGTCGTAGGCCGAGAGCACAGAGCTGCGGTCGTGGCCTCCGCAACGCACACCTGAGAGCGGGTCGGCGAGAATGGGGAAGCCGAGCCGGGCGGCCAGCCGAGCCACGGCGGGCGCGAGCCCGGGCGGACACTCGGGGCCGCAGAGGATGAGGCCGCGTCCTGCCTGCTCCAGCCGGGCGGCGAGCCCATCGACGGCAGCTTCGGGCAGCGTGTGCAGGGCGGGCCGGGCGCTGATGGGCGGCGTGGGCGGGGCGGCGTATAGCTCGGCCAGGAGCGCCGCATCGGGCACGAGAGGCTCACGGAAGGGCAGATTGAGTTGCACGGGGCCCGCCGCAGGGCCGAGGCTGGTGGCGATGGCGCGAGCGGCGACGGCGCGGGCGTAGCGCAGCAGCTCGGGCGAGCCCTCGGGGAGCGGCAGGTCGCTGAACCAGCGCGTGGCCTGGCCGAAGAGCCGCAGCTGATCGATCGTTTGGGGGGCGCCGTTATCCCGCAGCTCGTGGGGCCGGTCGGCGGTGAGTACAATTAGCGGGACCCGCGAGAGGTCGGCCTCGGCGACGGCGGGATGAAAGTTAGCCGCAGCGGTGCCCGAGGTGCAGAGCAGGGCGACCGGCGCGCCGGAGCGCTTCGCCATGCCGAGGGCGAAAAAGCCGGCCGAGCGCTCGTCCATATGGATCCAGACGCGGGCGCCGGGATGGCGGGCCACGGCGAGGGCCATAGGCGTGCTGCGGGAGCCGGGGCAGATCACGAATTGGGAGACGCCGCCGCGCACCAACTCGTCGGTGAGCGCAGCCACCCAGAGCGTGAGGCTGTGGATATGCTGATCGCTGCTCACTTCTCGCTGCCTCCCAGGGCGCCGAGCATCGCCTTGAGCTTGATCTTCGTCTCCTGCTCCTCGCGGGCAGGGTCGGAGTCGGCCATGATGCCGCAGCCGGCGAAGAGCGCGGCCTCGTGGCGGCCTACGAGGGCGGAGCGGATGGCGACAGCGAACTCGCCCTGGCCGCGGGCGTCCACCCAGCCGACCGGGCCGCCGTACCAACCCCGGTCGAGCTGCTCGCGCTCGCGGATCCAGGCCAGCGCCTCCTCGCGGGGCTGGCCGCCGAGGGCAGGCGTGGGGTGCAGGCGGGCGACCAGATCGAGCACGTCGCCAGTACCGCGGATGCGGCCCGTGATCGGCGTGTAGAGGTGCTGCACGTTGCGCACCTTCAGCAGCGTCGGGGTGTCGGGCGCCTCGATAGCCTCGCAGCACTCGGCGAGGGCCGCGCGGATGCGGCGGACCACCACCTCGTGCTCGTGGCGATCCTTGGCGCTGGCGAGCAGCGCCTGGCCGAGGGCCGCGTCCTCCTCCGGCGTGGCGCCGCGACCGATCGTGCCGGCGAGGCCACTGGCCGCAACGGTGGTGCCGGCGAGGCTGACAAGGCGCTCTGGCGAGGCGCCGAGGAACGTGCTGCCACCACGGGCAACGGCGAAAACGAAGGTCTCGGGATAGTCGCGGCGCAGGGCGTCGAGGGCAGAGGCCGGGTCGAAGGGGATTGCCGAGCGGGCCCGCACCTCGCGGGCAAGCACCACCTTCTCCATGCGGCCCGCCCGCAGCTCAGCCACGGCGTCGGCGACCATGGCCCGCCAGGCGCCGGGGGGCAGGGCATCGCTGAGCTCGACCCTATCGCCAACGCGGGGCGGGCGCCAGGCGCCGCGGAGCAGAGCCTGCAGGCGGCGGGCCGCCGAGAGATGCAGCTTGATCGACGGGGTATCGGGGCCGACGAGACCGTTCACTGTGAGGGTGGCTACATCGCCCTGCCGGGCGAGGAGGAGCCGGGGCAGTAGGATCAGCCCGTCGGGGTAGCCCTCCCAGAGGCCGCCCGATGGCCTGAGCGGGTCGAAGCTGAAGCCGGCCGCGGCCATCGGCCCGCTGAAAGGCAGGGCCGGATCGGCGGCCACACAGGCATGCTCCACCAGATCGCGCCAGGCATCGGCCGCGATCTTGAAGCGCTCGGGGCCGGTAGCGGCGACGTGCCAGGCGGCGCCGAGGCCGGCGACGGCGAGGCCCGCCGCGGGCAGGCTCCAGAAGAGGCGGTTATGGGTCACCCCGACGCCGCGGGCGAAGAGGGCCAGCGGGTCGTCCGGGCGCACCCTTGTGCTCACGCTGACCAGCACAGGGCGGCCAAGCTGGCGGGCGCGCCGCCGGGCCAACTCGGCCTGCTCCTCCATGCGCGGCACCTCGCGCAGGGCGGTCGCTGCAACGCTTACTCCGATCATGTGCTGCCTCTTGAAACAGGTGCTTCGGCCTTCAGTATAGTATACCGCGAGATTGTGCAAAATGGAACAATCAGTTGGAGGTGCAGAGCTTGCGGGTGCAGGCGCCCCGCCGGGGAGGTGGGCAGCCTGCCCACGGCATCTGCGGGCGCAAGCGCTTCGCGCCACTGCGTTCGGCGCCCCGCATCCCGCTTGTTTTGTCGGGGGGCACGCGCCCGCCTCCGACACCCCCCGCGCCGGGGGCGAGGCCCCGGACCCCAAGTCGGAAGCCAGTGCCGTGCCGCCGCTGATCTGCTACCTCGTCTCATTATCGGGCTTGTGCCTTGGCCGAGCGCGGTGCCCCTCGCCCGCTGGTTGCGCCCTGTCCGTTCCGGCGTGCCGACGCTCAACCGCTCAGCCGCAACCACAGTTGCAACCTCATTCTCAGCGAAGCTGCCCGGCAGCGGGCGTGGAGTGGGTACTGCCTCACCCGCTCTCGGCGCAGAGGGGCATGCAGCGATGGCGTGTCGGTGCTGGCGGCCGCCGGCTTCGGGGGTTCCAAGGGGGC
>DAOUGF010000439.1:0-6519 GCA_034429295.1 Chloroflexaceae bacterium | reverse complement strand
TCGTTCGCGATCACTGGTTTCTCGGCACCGGCCCGGCGGGCTACGCCAGCTACTACGCCACCTACTTCCGCGAAACATCGCGCTCGACCCACAATAACTACTTTGATATTCTTGCCCAATTTGGGGTAGTGGGGGCGGCAGCCTGGCTTTGGGTGGCGGGTGCGAGCGTCTGGGAGGGCTGGCGGCTGAGCCGGCGGGCGCCGCCGGGCTTCCTGCGGATGCTGGCGATCACGGCAACCGGCGGTTGGATAGCGGCGATGGCCTCGATGATGCTCGGCGACTGGATCCTCCCATTCGCTTACAACCAGACGATCACCGGCTATAAGTACACCGTGTTCAGCTGGATCTTCCTGGGCACGCTGATCAGCATCAGGCAGCTGCTCGACCTGCCGGCGGAGGCCTCCGATGAGATGGGGGAGGAGCCCGGCTGATGCGACCCCAGAGACTGTTCGCGCTAATCGTGCTATTGGCGATGTTCTCTCTCGCCGCGCCGGCTGGGGCCCAAGGGGGAAGCTGGAGCGAGCCATTCGAGGTCTCGAGCATGGCGCAGGCCCGCACGGCCTGGTTCCCCGACCTTGTGGTAGGGCCCGACGGAACTATCGCTGTGATCTGGTGCAGCTTCCCTAAGCTCACCGACCGGCACGGCAGCCTGATCAGCGTCGACGCGCTGTTCTACCGTGAACTGAAGGACGGCCACTGGTCGGAGGCCAACGACATCTTCAGCTTCCCCCATCCGGCCAGCGAGCCGATCGAGGTGACGGTGCGCAACAGCATCGTGGCCGGCCGCGACGGCAAGCTGCACGTGTTGTACCGCACCGCCACCGATGTGATGTACTTCAACGCCCCATGGCAGGAGGCCTGGAGCGCGCTCGCCTGGAGCCCCGGCCGCTCGATCAGTCCGCGGGGCGGCTACTATAACGCCCTCGCCGTCGATAGCCGCGCCGGGCTGCACGCCCTCTGGACCGAGGCGGTGATCGACCCGCCGGATCAGCCACGGGCCGGCTGCCCGAACTGCGCCAACCTGTTCTACCGCAGTTCCCCGGACGGCGGCGCCAATTGGACATTGCCGCAGAACCTCTCCAGTGCGTTCGAAGGCGCTAATCGGCCGCAGATCGCGATCGACCAGTTCGACCGCATCCACGTCGTGTGGGACGAGGGCTTCGACTGGTATGCCGGTAACGGCGAGCCTAAGTATGGCGTGTACCGGCGCTCCGACGATGGCGGCGCCACTTGGGGCCCGCCGACCGTCTTCAACCTTGGCAGCATGGCCACTTACCAGACGACCTTGGCGCTGATGCCTGAGGGCAACCCGGTGGTGGTCTACCGCACAGCGAGGCAACTCTACTTCCAGAGCTCCGAAGATGGTGGCAATACCTGGGGCCCGCCCAACGAGATTCCAGGCTTCGAAGCGCGTAGTACCAGTGACCCCAACCTGGACCGTTACAGCATGGCGGTAGACGGCGCGGGGCGTGTTCATGTGCTCGCCGTCGGCTTCCGCACCGAGCATAGAGGCGTTTCGCCGGCACTGCTCCACTTGGTCCGCGAGGGTGAGCGCTGGCTGGAGCCGGTGGTGATTGTGGAGAATGGACTCTTCCCCGAGTGGCCGCGTCTTGGTATCGCCGGAGGCAACCAGCTTCACGCCGTCTGGTTCACGCGCAATTCGCTCTACAGCGAGAACGACACCAGACAGGTTTGGCATAGCACATTGAGTGTGGACGCGCCGGCTGTGACGCCCCTGCCGCTCTTCACCGCCACGCCGCTCCCCCTGCCCACCGCGCCGCCGACGACTACGCCGCTCCCAACGGTGCTCCCTGCGCCGATCGCGCGGGCCCGGGTGATCGACGAGCCGCCGGCGTGGGAGCGGCCGGCCATGCTGATGATCGGTGCTGCGCTGCTGCCCGCGGCCGCGCTACTGGGCCTTGTAGTCGTCGTCGCCCGTCGGCGCGAGTAGGCGCCCGCCCGGCCGCAGCCGGGTGTCATCGGCTGATGTGGCGAGATTTAGCCCGTGTTTATGCACGCTGGGTAACGTGGTGACACCACCATCAGCGCGAGTAGAGCTATGATCTACCCTCCGCAATCCCAGTCAGCAGCCCGCTCTGCGCCAGTAGTTCCCCCGCGGGTTTTGGTCATCGTCCTCTGCTATAACGGCGTGGCGCTGACGCTCGCCTGCCTAAGCTCGCTGGGCCGGCTCGACTACCCATACGCCGATCTGCTGGTGGTCGACAACGGCTCCAGCGACGATACGCCGGCACTCGTCCGAGCGCAGTTCCCCAAGGCGACCGTGCTCGAGATGGGCGTGAACCTGGGTTACGCCGCAGGCAACAACGTGGGCCTACGCTATGCCCTGGCCCACGGCTACGACTACGCGCTGCTCCTTAACAACGACACCGAGGTCGCCCCGAACCTGGTCGACGCGCTGCTGGCGGCCTGCGCCGCCGACCCGTCGATCGGGGTGGCAGGCCCGAAGATCTGCTACGCCGACCGCCCGCAGACGCTCTGGTCGGCTGGTGGAGCGATAGACTGGCAGCGCGGGGTGGGTCGGATGCGTGGGCTCGACGCGGTCGACGGCCGATCGTTCGAGCAGCAGGCCGATGTGGACTTCGTGACCGGGTGCGCCCTGCTGGTGCGCCGCGAGGTGCTCGAGCGGGTGGGCTTGATCGACGAGCGGTTCGGCATGTACTTCGAGGAAGTGGAGTGGTGCGTGCGGATCGGCCGCGCTGGCTGGAGGATCGTCTATGTGCCGGCCGGCCGGGTCTGGCATAAGATCGTGCCGGCCCAGCAGGAGCAGTCGCCGCGCATCACGTACTACATGGCGCGCAACCGGCTGCTCTTTCTGCGACTCACCCGTGCGCCACTGCGGGCGTGGCTGCACGCGGCGCTGCTGCAGGATCTGCGGACCTGGCTGAGCTGGCGGATACGGCGGCGCTGGCGCGGACGGGCAGCGCAGCGGGCAGCGCTCGGGCGCGCCTGGCGCGATTTTTTCCTCGCACGCTTCGGCATGGCCGAATAAGGGCTCACCTATGCGTATCCTTGCACTCGCCTCGTGGTGGCCCGAACCGGCGGATAACGGTTCGCGCCTGCGGATTGCCAACCTACTGCGAGCCTTGGCCGCTAGCCACGAGCTCCACCTGATCTCCATGGCCCAGAGCCCGGTGACAGCCGAGCAGCAGGCGCGCGTTCGGCAGATCTGCGCCTCGGTCGTCGCGGTGACGCAGCGGCAGGCGCGGCCAGGGCCGCTTGCGCCGCTGCGAAGCCTGCTGCCGGGCGAGCCGGCCTCGGTGCGGGCCGCTTGGGACCCCGACCTCGCCGCCCTAGTGCGGCGGCGGGCGGCTGCCGTGAGCCCTGAGTTGGTGGTGGCCTTTCAGCTCGGCATGGCTCCCTACGCGCGCCTTATCAGGGAGGCTCCACGGGTGCTGGAAGAGCTCGAGCTGGCGGCCATGCGCGAACGCTACAGCAATGAGCGCCGGCCAGGACGCCGGCTGCGGGCCTGGCTCACCTGGCACAAGCACCGCAGCTACGTGCAGCGTGTGCTGGCCGACTTCGACGCCTGCACGGTGGTCTCCGACAACGAGCTTGCCCTAGCCGCGGAGTTGGCGCCAAGGGGCCTGCCACTCGTCTGTGTTCCCAATGGCGCTGATCTGGCGGGCTGCGTGCAGCCCTGGCCTCCTCCTGAGCCGGACACCCTGGTCTACCCGGGTGCGCTCTCGTACGAGCCGAACTACGATGCCGTCGCCTTCTTTCTCACCGAGGTGATGCCGCGCATCGCCGACGCGCGCCCGGCGGCGCGGCTGCGTGTCACCGGGCGGATTGCTCCCGGTCAGGTCGCGGCGCTGCCGCGCGGGCGGGTGGAGTTTACCGGCTACCTACCTGATATCAGGCCGGCTGTGGCAGGCGCTTGGGCCGAGGTTGTGCCGCTGCGCAAGGGCGGCGGAACCCGGCTGAAGCTGCTCGAGGCGTTGGCCCTGGGCACGCCTGTGGTCTCGACCAGGAAGGGGGCCGAGGGGCTGGAGTTGGAACCCGGCCTGCACCTGCTCGTGGCCGATACGAGCAGCGATTTCGCGGCGGCGACGGTGCGGCTGCTCGGTGACCCCAGCCTGCGGGCGCGCTTGGCAGCAGCCGGTCGGCAGGCCGTGCGTGAACGCTATGACTGGGCGCTGATCGGGCGGCGGTTGAACACTGTGCTTGAGGGGGTCGCACGCCAGCGTGCGCCGGTTTGGGCTTGAGGACCCGCGGCTATGTAGTTATCGCCGAGGTCATATGTTTTGCTCAACCATCATCCCGACCGTAGGGCGCGAGACGCTCCCACAGGCGGTGGCCAGCGTCGCCGATCAGGAGTTCAGCGCCGACGGTTTCGAGGTGATCGTCGTCAACGACACTGGGTGGCCGCTGCCCCCCGCGAGTTGGCAACGCTCGCCCCGGGTGCGCGTGGTGACAACCAGGCGCCGCGAGCGCAGCGTGGCCCGTAACACGGGCGCGGCGGTGGCAGAGGGGCGCTACCTGCATTTCCTCGATGATGACGACGTCCTGCTGCCCGGCGCGCTGCAGGCGTTCTGGGAGTTGGCCCAAACGAGCGACGCCCCGTGGCTGTACGGTGGCTGGCAGGCTGTTAACAACGATGGCGCGCCGCGTGCCACCTTCCGCCCCGAACTCCATGGCGACATCTTCGCCTTGGTGGTGGCGGGTGACAATATCCCACTCCAGGCCTCGCTGGTCGACAGCCGGCAGTTCTTCGCCGCCGGCGCCTTCGATCCGCTGATCACCGGATCGGAGGACCTCGACCTGATGCGGCGAGTCGCCCTCAGCGGCACAGTTGCTGGGATCACGACAGTTGTGGCCAGCATCAGAGTTGGCCCTCAAGGTAGCACCACGAACCTGCGGGTGCAGGCGGAGACGGCCCGCTGGGGCCGTGAGAAGGTGCTGCGGGAGCGGCAGGCCTTCGAGCGGGCGTTGGCCTCGGCAACGACGGACTACTGGCGTGGTCGCGTGAGCCGGGCCTACTTGGCCTCGATGCTCTGGAACTACCAACGGCGCGACCTGCTCACTGGCACAGCCCGCGCCCTCTGCGGCGCGCTGTTGGCGGGGCGCCACGGCATCTCAGCTGAGTTCTGGCGCGGCCTGCGGGTGGGCCAGGGCTAACAGGTTGGGGAGAAGCGTGAGCGCACCAGACCTCTCGATCGTGCTCGTCAATTGGAACACGCGTGATCTGCTGCTGTCGTGCCTGGCCTCGCTGCCGGCGGGGTTGGGCGGGTGCAGTGCAGAGATCTGGGTGGTGGACAACGGCTCGAGCGACGGCAGCGTCGCCGCCGTGGCCGCGGCGCACCCTGAGGTCAGGCTGATGGCGAACCGCGATAACCGCGGCTTCGCCGCCGCTAACAATCAGGCGATCGCGGCGAGCCGCGGGCGCTACATCGTGCTGCTCAACAGCGACACGCTTGTGCGGCCCGGCGCGCTCGCGGCGCTGGCGCGCTTTCTCGATGTGCACCGGGAGGTGGGGATCGTCGGGCCGGAGTTGCGCAACGGCGACGGCTCGCTGCAGCACTCGTGGGCCGCGTTCCCGACGCTCGGCTCAGAGTTGCTCGGTCGCAATGTGCGTGCACGCCGGCCCTACACGACCCGCGACGGCGGCGAGGCCTACAGTGTCGACTGGGTGGGCGGGGCATGCTTTGTGATCAGGCGCGAGGCTATCGCGCAGGTGGGCCTGCTGGACGAGCAGTACTTCATGTACTCGGAGGAGGCCGACTGGTGCTGGCGGGCTAGGCAGCGCGGCTGGCTTGTCTGCTACTACCCGGCGGCGCAGATTGTCCACCTCGGCGGGCAGAGTAGCCGCATGGCCAGCGCGCGCATGCGCGCCGAGCTGTATCGCAGCAAGTTGATCTTTTTCTATAAACACCGCGGCCTCGCTCGCTCCACGGCTCTAGCCCTGGCCCTGCAGGCGGGCTTCGTCGCCAGAGGGGTGTTGGCTTGGGCGTGGTGGCGGCTACGCCCTGGCCGGACGGAAGGCGGGCAGCCGCTGCGCGACGCGCTGCTGCCCGCCTTGGCAGTCGGCCAGACGATGCTGCAGCAGAGTCGCGGGCGTCTGCTGCAGGCCAACAGACTACCCCCCCGCAGCTGAGGCGGCGCAGAGGAGCAGCTATGCGGATCGGGATCGATGCTCGCTTTCTGACCCACCCCCAGCCAGGGGGATTCAAGACCTACACTAGCCAGCTTGTGATGGCCCTGGCCGCGGCGGGCGGGCCGCACGAGTACGTGCTGTACCTCGACCGCGCGCCGGATGCTACAACGCCTGTCCCGCGAGGTGCCAATGTCAGCACGCGCGTTGTCGCCGGAACTATGCCTTTGGTGGGCATGCCCTGGCGTGAACAGGTGGCACTGCGGCGGGCGATCGCCACTGATAGGCTCGACCTGTTCCACGCTCCGTGCCTCACCGCACCGCTCGCCCTGCCCTGCTCCTCCGTCGTCACGGTATTCGATACGCTCTGGCGCCGGCGCTCCAAGCTGATGGGCGGGCCTACGTCGGCG
>DAOUGF010000438.1:0-4462 GCA_034429295.1 Chloroflexaceae bacterium | reverse complement strand
TAGATTAGACAAACTGCCTGCGCTACATCGGGCCGAAGCATTTGCGGAGAAATGCTTCGGCCTTATGATTCAGGCCAGGCAACAGTGACAAGGTGAACGCCCTCGCTTCGCAGAGGCTTCGCCTCGTCTTGCGACCCGGGCTGAGGGACAAGGGGACAAGGTGACATCCTGACGGTGCCGTGAGGCGTCCCCTTGTCCCCCCGTCACCTTGTCACCCTATCACCCTGTCACCTCCTCACCCCCTCACGCTGCCTTGTGCTACCATGGATAGGCCCTGCTGCCCGGCCTATGCGCGACGATCGCGCCAGCGAAGCCATGAGCGACGACAGCTCGCGCCGCACCGACGGCCCCGCCCCGCGGCGGCTGACGATCGGCGTTCTCAGCAACCGACAGCTCTATGTCGGCTCGACGATCTCCCGCTATGAACAGACGCTGCTTCGCGGCGTGCGGGCGGCTGCCCATGCCCACGGCTGTAACCTGCTGCTGGCCTGTGGCGTCGGCCCCGATGTCACGCCGTTCGAGGAACTGCCGGCGTGGCCCCTCTGCCTGCCCAACACGACCTTCGTCCCGGTCGGCCCCTGGAACACTGATGGCCTGCTCGCCATCCCACCCTTCACGGAGGCCCAGCAGCAGGCGCTCCAGCAGCTGCTCCCGCCCGGCTACCCGATCGTCTTCACCTACCCGCAGGCCGGCTATCCCTCGGTGGGCCCGGCGAACAGCGACGGGGTGGCCGAGGCCTTCGCCCACCTGTACGCCCACGGCCACCGCCGGATCGTCTTTCTGACCACCGACGCCAACCCGGTGGGCGACGCCGCCGAGCGCCTGGCGGCCTACCGCGCCGCATTGGCCGCCCACGGGCTGCCATTCGATCCGGCGCTGGTCGGCTACGGCGGACATAACGTCCACGACTCGCGCCGGGCCATGCTGCAGCTGCTCGCGGCCGGCGTCCAATTCAGCGCGGTGCTCGCCAGCAACGACGAGTCTGCCATCGGCGCGCTGCGGGCGCTCGCCGAGGCCGGGCGCCGCGTGCCGCAGGATGTCGCGGTGATCGGCTTCGACGATGTGCTCTACGCTAAGGCCCAGGAGCCGCCCCTCACGACTGTCCGCCACCCCACCTTCGAGCTCGGCTACCGTGCCCTGGAACTGCTGCTCGACTATATCCACGGCAGACGGGCCGAGCCCGCCACGCTGCGAGTGCCCACCCGCCTGATCGTCCGCGAGTCGTGCGGCTGCCTGCCCTACAGCGCCCCCGGGGAGCTGCTCCCGGCAGTAGCCCCGGCCGGGGATTTCAGCCTCGCCGCGCTGCTCCGGGCCATGGCCGATGCCGTGGCCGCCGAAGCGCGGCAGCTCGACGGCGCTCTGCTCCAGAACTGGTGCGCCGCCCTCGTCGAGGCCCTGCTCGCCGCGCTCAACGGCGATGACCCGACGCCTTGGGAAGCGGCGACCCGGCGGCTGCTCCACGATGTTGAGGCGGCCGGCGAGGAGCTCTACCCCTGGCAGCTGGCGCTCTCCGCCCTCCACGCCCAGCTCGAGCCGCTCCTCGCAGCCAGCGCCCCCGGCGCATCGACGCGGCGGGCCGAGCAGCTGCTCGACCAGGCCCGGGTGCGGATCAGCGAGCGGCTGCGGCGCCAGAACACCCGCCTGCTGATGGGCCAGGCCGAACTGATGGACCGCCTCGGTGCGCTGACGATGCGTCTGCTCACCGCCTTCGAGCTGCGGCAGATCCTCGATATCCTCGCCGAGCAGCTGCCCCAGGCCGGCATCAGCCACGCCCATATCGCTCTCTACGAGGCCGAGGAGGACGATCCGGTGGCCTGGAGCCAGATCTTCGTGCGCTCGCCCGACGGGCCGCCCGCGGTGCGCCGCATTCCGAGCCGACAATTCCCGCCACCTGGCCTCTACCCCGCCGACGAGCCGTTCCATCTGGCGCTGCTGCCGCTGCTGGCCCCCGGGCCGGCGCCGGGAGCTGTGGTCGAGGGCGGCGCCACCGGCTTTGTGGCCTTCGACGCCGGTTTCCTCGAGCCCTGCGGCGTGATCGTGCGGCAGATCGCCGCCGCCCTGCATAGCAGCCAGCTCCACGGGGCCGCGGAAGAGGGCCGCCGCCTGGCCGAGGAAGCCAACCGCATGAAGAGCCGCTTCCTCTCCACCGTGAGCCACGAGCTACGCACGCCGCTGAATATTATCGTCGGCCTGAGCGAGATGCTGCTTCAGAACCGCGAGGCCCTGAGCCCCGCCGACACTGTGAGCCAGGATCTGGAGCGGATCTTCTATAACGCCCAGCACTTGGGGCGCCTGATAGGCGATGTGCTCGACCTCGCCAGCAGCGAGGCCGGCCAACTCAGGCTCTACCAGGAGCCGCTCGATCTCGCTGAGTTGCTGGAGGTGGTCGCCGCCACCGGCGCCCGGCTCGCCGAGGAGAAGGGGCTGGCCTGGCGGGCCGAGCTGCCGCCGAGCGGCCCTTGGGTGCACGGCGACCGCACCCGGTTGCGACAGGTGGCCCTGAACCTGATCAGCAACGCCGTGAAGTTTACCGAGCAGGGCGGGGTGACGCTCACCCTCACGGTCGAGCAGGGCGCCGCGACAGTGGCCGTGAGCGATACCGGGCCGGGCGTGCCCCTCGCCGACCAGGCACGGATCTTCGACGAGTTCCAGATCTCGGAGCGCACGGCGGCGCGGGCCTACGGCGGCTTGGGGCTTGGCCTCACCATCTGCAAGCAGTTGATCGAGCGCCACGGCGGCACGATCGGCGTCCGCTCCTCGGGCGAGGCCGACGGCGGCGCAACCTTCTTCTTCACCCTGCCGCTCCTCGCCGCCGACCCTGCGCCCGCCGAGCTTCCGTCCCAGCCGGCGGCTCGCTGCCCGCGGGTGCTGTTCCTCACCGAGCGCGAGACGAACCCCGCTCTCGATGCGGACCTGCGGGCGCGGGGCTACGAGGTGCTGATCCAGCATATCGACGCCGACGCCGACTGGCTTCCCCGCCTGATCGCCGCGCCGCCCGACGCGCTCATCCTCGATGAGCCCCTCGCCGCCCGCCGCGGCTGGGAGTTGCTCGGCGTGCTCAAGCGCCACAGCGCCACGGCCCGTCTCCCCGTGCTGATGTATGCCCTCGACGCGTCCACCGGCCGCGGCGCCCTGCTCGAACTCGACTATTTGCTCAAGCCGCTCGACGCGGCCCAGCTGGCGCGGGCCCTCGACCAGCAGCGCCCGGGCGCCAGGACGATCCTCGTCGTGGACGATGACCCCGACACACTGGCGCTCCACGAGCGGTTGATCCGCCAGCAACTGCCGGACTGCCGCATCCTCTTGGCCGGAAACGGCCGCGAGGCCCTCGCCCTCCTTCCCCAACGCCCCGATCTCGTGCTGCTCGACCTGATGATGCCGGAGCTCGACGGTTTCGGCCTGCTCGAGGCCATGCGGGCGCGGCCCGAGACCGCGGACCTGCCGGTGCTCGTGCTCACCTCGCGCACACTGAGTGAGGCCGACGTCGCGCGCCTGAACGCCGGCGTGGCGGCCATCCTCAGCAAAGATCTCTTTAGCGCGGGCGAGATCGCGGAGCGGATCGAAGCCGTGCTCTCGCGGCAGCGCCGGCTGAGCAGCGCCATGCAGCAGGTGGTGCGCCGGGCCATGGCCTTCTTCCACGCCCACTACGCCGAGCCGATCACCCGCGATCAGGTGGCGCTGCAGCTCGGCGTGAGCCCCGACCACCTGACGGCGAGCTTCCGCCAGGAGATGGGCGTGACGCCGATGGCGTACCTCAACCGCTACCGGATCAGCAGGGCCCGCACGCTGCTCGAAACGAGCTCCCGCAGCGTCACCGAGATCGCCTTGGCGGTGGGCTTCACCGACCTCGCCCACTTCAGCCGCACCTTCCACCGCGAGGTGGGTGTGACCCCGAACGCCTACCGCCGCGCCAGGCAGCGCCCGTGAGCGGTGGGCACGCAGCGTACGGCCGCCGTGTGCGGGCGCCCCGCGGCAACGGGGCTCGGTGTCTGTGACACTGATGCAGCGGGAGCGCTGCTGCCCCCGCTGCCCCGGCGGCGAAGAGGCGCACGCGCGTCCCCTCGCCACTCCCCGGTTGTTTTGTCAGGGGGCGTACGCACGCCCCCGACACCCCCCGCGCCCGGAAATGTGCTGGCCGCACAGGCGCTTGGCTGGGCGCAAGCGCTTCGCGCCACTGCGTCCGTCGTCCCCGCACCCTCTATTTTGTCAGGGGGCGGACGCACGCCCCCCAACACCCCCCGCGCCAGGGACATCGCCCCTGGGCCCCATGCCGGAGGCCAGTGCTGTGCCCTCGGCCTGCAACACGACTACTTGCGGGCGCTGCGCCCCACTCCCCCGCTTGATTTGTCAGGGGGCGTACGCACGCCCCCCGACACCCCCCGCGCCAGGGGCCTCGCCCCTGGACCCCAAGTCGGAAGCCCGTACTGTGCCGCCGCTGATCTGCTACCTCGTCCCATCGACG
>DAOUGF010000437.1:0-2270 GCA_034429295.1 Chloroflexaceae bacterium | reverse complement strand
AGCCGCCCCCTTGGCGGGGAGCTCGAGGGGCAGAGCCCGCTCGCATCCCCACGCACCGTGCAGGTTGTACTGGTTTGGGGCCTTGCCCCGCAGTGGGGAGCGCGAAGGGCGAAGCCTGCTCGCACCTCCACATACCGTGCAGGTGGTCCGGCCACGGGGCAGCGCCCCGAAACGCCCCGCGAGGGGCACATCCCATTGGCGGCGCCGCGCGCGATGCATTATAGTTGATCGCGCCCGCGGCGCTATCGGGCGCCAGGCCTATGCGATGCCGGCCGGCGGGGCTGTTGAGGGAGTGAGAGTACGATGGACCTCATGGGCCGGCTCGGAGCGACGCTGCGGATCCAGCCGGGCGAGGGGCGGCTGGTGAGCTTAGTGCTCGCCTATGGCTACCTGCTCGGCCTCGGCCGCACCTTCTGCGCGGCCGCTGTGAGCGGCATGTTTCTGGCGCTCTTCGGCGCGGAGGCGCTGCCCTACACCTTCATCGGCGCCGCGCTGGCCGTGCCGATCACCGGGGTTATCTACCTGCGGCTGCGGGAGCGCCTGCCTCTCGCGCGGCTGATCGCCTGGGCGGTCGGGCTGCTGATCGTGGCGCTGCTGAGCTTCCGGGCCGCCCTCGCCGTCGGCCAACCGCCGCCGCTCGTCTTCGCGCTGATGATCAGCTACACGATCGTGTATGTGCTGGTCTCGCTCTCTTTCTGGGGCCTCGCCGGGCAGCTCTTCAACGTGCGCCAGGGCAAGCGCCTCTTCGGCCTGCTCGGCTCGGGCAGCGAGGTGGCCGACATCAGCGGCGGCCTGCTCACTCTGGCCCTGGCCCCACTGATCGGCGCGTCTAACTTGCTCTTCCTGGCTGCGGGCGGCCTCAGCGTCGCGCTGCTGGTCGAGCGAGTGATCGTGCGCCGCTATCCCCTTAGCGCCGACCAACCCGACGACGAGGAGCACGAGCCCGCGCCAGGCGTGGCCGAGGTGCTGCGGGGCGGCTTCGTGCGGGCGATCTTCCTCATGCTCGCCCTCTCGCAGATCGCCTACTTCCTTGTCGAGAACAGCTTCTACGACCTGGCGACGACTCACTTCGCCGGGGCCGAGCAGCTCTCGGCGCTAGTGGGCGCCACCGTAGCCGCCTCCAGCATCCTCACGATCTTCCTGCAGGTCACGGCCGCCGGGCCCCTGGTGAGTCGCTTCGGCGTGCGGGGCGGGCTGCCGGTTCTGCCCGTCTTCCTGCTGATCGGCGGCGCGGCGGTGGCCATCAGCGGTGCGGCCCTCGGCCCGGCCTTCGCCGTCTTCGTGTTGATGCTGGTCGTGCGGGTGGTCGAGCGAGCGCTGCGCTTCTCGGTGGACGAGAGCGCGGTGCAGATCGCCTACCAGCCGATCCCGGCGGCCCAGCGCTCGCTGGTGCAGACGGTAGTGGACGGCGGGGTGAAGCCTCTGGCCGCCGGCGTGGCCGGCGCGCTCATCCTGGTCTGCACACAGCTCCTCGGGATGGGCGGCGTAGGGCTCGCGGGGCTGCTGGCGACGGTCGCTGGGCTCTGGCTCGCCGTGGCGCTGGCGGTGGGCCGCGGGTACGGGGCCGCGCTGATGAGCGCCCTCAGCCGACGCCGGCTCAGCGGGGCGAGCCTGAACCTACAGGACGCCGAAAGCCTTGCGATCGTCGAGCGGGGGCTGCGGAGCCCGCACGCCGGCGAGGCGCTCTACGCGCTGCAGCTGCTCGATGAACTCGGCCACCCTGGCCGTGATGCGGCCCTCGCCGTGCTGCTGGAGCACCCTCAAGCGGCGGTGCGCCGCGCCGCGCTCGAGCGGATCGAGCGCCTGCGCCCGGTCGAGCTCGCGCCCGCGGTGCGGACGGCGCTAGGCTGCGAGGACGATCCGGGCGCGCGGGGTCAGGCGCTGCGCGCCCTCGCCAGCCTCGGGGCGATCGACCGGGGCGAGCTTGCCGCCGCCCTCGACGACCCTGCCCCCGAAACGCGTATCGGCGCAACAGCGGCCCTCGCCCGCCTGGGCGAGAGCGACCTGGCGGCAGCCTGGATGCGGGCCATGGCCGCCGGCGAGCCAGCGGAGCGCGCCCTGGTCGCCCGCGCCGCGGCTGTAGCCGGAGGGGCCGGGGATGTTGAGTTGCTCGCGAGGCTCCTCGACGACCCCGACCCGCGCGTGAGACGGGCCGCGCTTGCCGCTGTGCCCACCGCGGGAGCGCCCGAGCTCTGGCCCGCCGTCGTGGCCGCCCTGGCCGTGCCAGCGCTCAGGGCGGCAGCCCGCTCCGCCCTGGCTGCCGGCGGCGC
>DAOUGF010000436.1:0-1974 GCA_034429295.1 Chloroflexaceae bacterium | reverse complement strand
GGGCGAGCGGCGCACGCTGGAGTTCACGATCGCCCCGGAGCAGCTCGCGCTCGTGGATGAGGAAGGCGTGAGCCGGCTGGAGCCGGGACAGTTTCGTATCACCGTCGGCGGCTGCTCGCCAGGCCCCCGCGGGATGAGCCTCGGCGCCCCCGAGCCGGCCTCGGCGATCGTCACCGTCGTGTAGGTGGACTGCTCCTACTGCCGCCCCCCAAGCTCGAAGCTTCCTCCTTGCCGCCCCCCAAGCTCGAAGCTTGGGGGGCGGCTAAAGGGAAGGCAGCGCAAAAGCAGCCCGCCCCCCTACACTGCCATCACCGCCTCTGGCCGTGCCTCCGCTGTGGCCAGCGCGGGCTGCGCGGCCCGCGACAGGTCGTTGCCGGCGAGCACTATGCCGGCGCTGGCCCGGCCCTCGACCTGCAGGAAGACACTGGTGCCGGCGCTCGCGCGGCAGCCGTGGATAAACACATCCCGCGCATCGCGTAGCAGCATTGCGGGGACGCCAGACTCCGGCGCCTGGATGCTTGCGGCGCTGATCTCGACCTCCGCGGCGTCGGCCAGATCCAGGCCCGGCCCGAGCTGGCCTGAGACGGTAACGTTGTGGAGCCGTAGGCCGTGGGCGTTGCGCACGAAGATCCCGGCGCGCCGCATCTCATCGATGCCTTCGGCCATCTCGGCGAGGCCGGCCTCGGCCTCGGGCGCCATGCTGATCGCGACGTCGCTCAGCGCGATCTCCTCCAGCGGCATCTCAGTGAGGCCGTACAAGAAGGCGGCGGCGAGCCGCGCGTCGCGCACGGTGATGTTGCTGAGCCGGATGCGCCGGAAGCGCGGCGTCCCGTCGTTCACCGGCCGGGCGCCCTTGTCCGAGACGACCGGATCGCCCTCGGCGCCGCAGACATAGTAGAGGTTCATCGTCAGTGGGCAGAGCACGTCGCGCATGACGATATTGCTCACCCGTACATCCTCGACCACGCCGCCCCGGCCGCGCCGCGACTTGAGCCTGATGCCGCGGTCGGTCCCCACAAACACGCAGTTCGTGATCGCTACGTTGCGCACATCGCCGCTCATCTCGCTGCCGATCACCACGCCGCCGTGGCCCCTGGCCATGGTGCAGTTGGTGATCGTGATGTTCTCGCAGGGTGCGCGCAGGGCCGGATCCTCGGCCTCCATGCCCGACTTCAGCGTAATACAGTCGTCGCCGACGCTGATCGAGCAGTCGGAGATGCGCACATCGCGGCACGAGTCGGGGTTGATGCCGTCGGTGTTGGGCGAGTCGTCGGGGTTGTTCACCGTCACGTTGTGGATGGTCACGTTGCGACAGCGCACCGGGTTGATCGTCCAGCTCGGCGAGTTGGTGAGGGTGATGCCATCGATCAGCAGATTGGTGCAGTCGGCGAAGGAGACCAGGCGCGGGCGCGGGTGAGCTAGGCTCTTGTCGCGGAACCACCCCCACCAGACGGCGCCACGTCCGTCGATGGTGCCCCGCCCCACCAAAGCGATATTGGTGAGGCCGCTGCCCCCGATGAGTGGCGCGTAGGTGAGCTGCTCCCTGCCCTCCCAACGGCCGCGGATCACCGGGTAGTCGGCCGGGTCCTCGCTGCCCAGCAGGGTCGCGCCGGCGTCCAGGTAGAGCGTGATGTTGCTGCGCAAGGTGAGCGATCCGGTGACGTAGTTGCCGGCTGGCACGACGACGGTGCCGCCCCCGGCGCGGGCGCAGGCGTCGATCGCCGCCTGGAGCGCCGCCGTCTCGTTGGCGCGGCCATCGCCGGCTGCCCCAAATTGGTGCACGCTCACCGCGAGCGGTGTGTAGGGCTGAGCTCCTTGTGCCATGTGGTTGGTTCCTCCTCTGTCGAGGCGAGCAGGGCTGCTCGCCCATGGTAGCGGAGGTGCGCCGACCTCGCTACCTTGCAGGCGCTGGCGCCCCGCGCCCTCTCAGGGGCGCTGCCCCATACCAGTACCACCTGCGCGGTGGGCGGAAGT
>DAOUGF010000435.1:0-3813 GCA_034429295.1 Chloroflexaceae bacterium | reverse complement strand
AAATGTACGGTCGAGCAGGCCTCGATGTGCTTCGGTTACGGGTACTCAGCGCGGCGTAAGCTATTCACGCTACCTGGGCCAGAGTCCGAGATCTGGTCAAGTCAAAACGGCAGAGTCGTCCGTGGTTTCGGGCTCAGGCCTCCAGGCCTGAGCAAACTCGACGGGGGTCAGGTACTTCAGGCTGCTGTGTGGCCGCTCCGTGTTGTACTCGTGTCGGAAGGCCTGCAGGCGTAAGCGGGCTTCAGCGACTGAGCGGAACAGCTGCATGTTGAGGCACTCATCCCGTATGGTGCCGTTGAAGCTCTCGCCGAAGCCGTTCTGCCAGGGGCTGCCTTTCTCGATGTAGGCCGTGCCAATGGCCTGCTTGGCTAGCCAGGCGGTGAGGATGAGGGCGACAAACTCCGGCCCGTTGTCGCTGCGCATGAAGCCCGGAGCCCCGTGCTCGGCAACAAGCCGGGCCAGCACGTCGATCACACGGTGGGCGGGAAAGGAGCTGGCGACGTCGATAGCAAGACCCTGGCGCGTGTACTCGTCCATCACGGTAAGGATACGCAGGCGGGTGCCGTTGAGGCACTGGTCGCTCAGGAAGTCGTAGGTCCAGACGTGGTTCGGGTAGAGTGCTCGGTTCGGGAACTCCTGCGGTGGCCGTCGCGAGTGCCGGCGCGGGGCCTTTCGCACCTGTAAGCGGGCTCGTTTCCAAAGCCGATGCACACGCTTTCGGTTCACAGGCTGCCGTTTGCGTCGCAGGAGTGCCCAGACCCGGCGGTAGCCATAGCGCGGATGCTTGGCGGCCAGTTCGGCAATCTGCTCGGCCAGTTCGGCATTGCGCTCGGGCCGGGGCTGGTAGAGCAACGTCGAGCGATGGAGCTGGACCAGCCCGCAGGCCTGGCGCACTGAGAGCCCTTGCTTGACCAGGAACTGCACCGCATCGCGTTGCTCCGCAATGCTCAGGCTTTTTTTGCCAGCAGCTCCTTCATCGCGTCGACTTCGAGCACGCGCTCGGCCAAGAGCCGCTTGAGGCGGGCGTTCTCCTTCTCCAGCTCCTTGAGGCGCTGGGTTTCATTGACCGACATGCCGCCGTAGGCGCGGCGCCAGCGGTAAAAGGTAGTCTCACTGATGCCGTGCTCGCGACAGATGGCGCTGATTGACACCTCGGGCCGCTCGGCCTGCTCCAGGATCTTGACGATCTGCTCGGCTGAGAACTGACTGGTCTTCACGTGGTCCTCCTGGCGAGGACTCTACCATATCAACTGGCCCAGATTCCTGGGGGCATCTCACAGGTTCGCGTCTTGTGCTAGTGGAAGCCATCCCTCGAGGAGGCGTTGCCGCCCCCCATTTGTTTGCATATCTTCTGTCATTAGCCGCTCCCTGGCTTAGCCGGCGTCTCTCCGTGCCGTTGCTCCAGTGTAGCCAAGGGGAGGTTCACAAATACGCGCTACGAACTGGGCCAGGCGATCAGTAGCACATTGAGGACGCCAACACGAAGCGGGCCGGCATTACACACATGGCGGAAGATTTGGCGATACTGTTCGCGCGGGACGGGTGTCGTATGGGCAGCTCGGTTTCGCACCTTCACCACCGGGTCGAGTTGGTCGACAAAGTGGTCAAGGGTAACGCTGAACACCGAATCTTCGGGGTCAACCTTGCCATCCCAAATGTTCAGCACATGATTCTGGATCGTGGCCCATAGAGCGGGGTTCTTGTTACGCACACCAGCCAGTGAGCCTAGCGTGGGTTTGCCGAATGGGAAGTCGTTTGCGCTTACGCCGGGGATCGCCAGGATGCGTCGCTGGAGCTCGCGTTCGAGAGCCCGCGCGACATGGATGATCGGCGCGGAGTAATCCGGTGCATTCACCGTGTCTAGTTGGTCGCGTAGGTAAATTGCCAGAGCGAGCGACTCCCGCTCGGCCGCGCCCATTACCGTCAGCGTCCGATCGAAGCCGGCGTCGCCGAGCTGCTTTTCATATGCGCTCAGGTTTTTGAGTGCTCCGGTGATGCTGGCAAACTGGCGGGTTAAGTCTTCGATTTGGCGAGCGACAGCGTCGATAGATTCCTCATCCAAGCTGTCTGGATCGCGCGTGTCGAACAACTGCTGGAGCTCTTTGAGTAGCTCAACCACGCTGCGTGGCGGCCGCACCGGTTTGCGGGCTCCCGGTTGACCGAGGATGTGGCAGAGCCGTCTGTCCTGACAACAATGTAGCGAGCGGCTCACCAGGTCGACTCGCCAGGGGCCGATGTGCGGCTTGGGGCAGACCAGGATTTCGTCGGTACTGCCAAGCAGACTTCCATCACGAGCGCGCAGCGCTGCCTGCTGGCCAGCGCTGATAGTGTCAAGGAATACCCCTTCACAGCGCGGCACCATCGGCGTTGCGAGACGTTTGTGCGCCTCGTCGAGCAACTGTATAAGCTTTACGGTAACAGCAGCCTGCTCGCCCGGAAGCGATGGAGTGAGTGGTTGTACGATCACGCTTTGGTCGGGGACAAGCACCTGGTTGCGCATGCGATCCGGGCTCAGTTCATAGCCGCCCTCCTGGCCGCCCGTAAGGAAGGCGAACAGCAAGACCCCGTAAGACTCGCCAAGTAGGTTGAGGTCGGCAACCATGCGTTTGATCGGCGATGAGGGTGCGTTCGGGTTCTCGCGCTCCCGGTAGTATTTCGCATCCCAGACGACGCCGGGCTCACGCCAGACGAGCTCGTCACCTTCACGCAGCTCCTGGAGGGGTGGGTCACAGCGCCAGAGGTAGAAGTCCGGGCGCACTCCCGGCACGCGATAGGGGGCAGGCGGTTGAGCGGCCCAAATCGCCACCTGATCGCGCACCTCCCGGTCGTGTTGGAGCTCGTAGGTGCAGCCCTTCCAGCGAAAGCGCAGCCGCATTGGTTGGAGCGATAGATCTTCTGGCTGCATTGCGCCACGGGCGCGGAGCATGTCGGCGAGCTCGTAGAAGATCCAGAGCTGATAGAGGTAATTGTCGCGCTGAGGATCGGCGCCGAGAGTCGCCACTGTCGGCGCCTGTGGGTCACGCTGCAGCAAGGGAAGCGTGCGCAGGCGCTGGCGCCAGGCGATCAGGTCGTCGTAGCCGCTATTCCCGCCGGGGATGCTGCGCTCTTGTACACGTGCGATAAGCTCCTCGATATCACCGGTGTCGAGTAGTTGTTCCGTCGTCGCTCGGATGCCGGCAAACTGCGGGAAGGCCAACTCTCGCTCGCATTGATCGACTATTGCACTCAACGGGTGGCGCAAAGCGTCGGATTGGGCGATGATCTGCTCATCCCAAAGCAGGCGCAGGATATCGGCGCGGTACTCGAGCAATATGGCGACGGTAAGCAGGTTCTCCGGGGTGGCGAAGTCGCGTCGGCGCTGCCGTGTGTGCAGCTCCAGCGGCGGTTCGCCTGGCGTGCTCGCCCAAGTCGCATCGAGAGTGCGCTCCCAGTCGACACGGCCACGCGGCGGCGGCTCCTCGACCACGGTTGTGCGCGGCGACTCGAAGCTGAGCCGGCGCACGATCCGTGGAAGGATGTCGTCGAACAGCTCGTCGCGGAGCAAGACTAACGCCGCCATATCGCGGTAGGGCTGCAGGGCCGCGAACTCCGCGTTAGCGGTCTGATCCTCGTGCTGTCCGTAGTGTCGAGCGAAACCCGCCTCATCAAAGCGCAGCAACAGCGCCACAAGGCGCGCCTGCATTTCGGCGAAGGCTCGTTGCTCCGCAGGTGTGGGCTGGTAGACAGTAGATGCTTGCGTTATCGCATTGCCAAGCGTCACGCTACAGTCCCCGCTCGTTGACGAACGCCTCGAGCCGGCGCTCGAAGGCTCCA
>DAOUGF010000434.1:0-3560 GCA_034429295.1 Chloroflexaceae bacterium | reverse complement strand
CCCCCTTGGAACCCCCGAAGCCGGCGGCCGCCAGCGCCGACACGCCATCGCTGCATGCCAGACTCCGAGGTCGGGGAGTTGCTGTGCCAGCGCGACAGCAGCTGCCCGACAGCTTCGCTGGTGTAATGGAAGCCCGGTGCTGGCGTGGAGGTAGTACCTTCCCCGCTCTCAGCGCAGAGGGGCATGCGCTGCCAGCCGCCCTCGCCTGGGAACGCCGTCGGATTTGGGGGTTCGGGGACGAGGCCCCCGGCGCGGGGGGTGTTGGGGGCGCGCGTTCGCCCCCCGACAAAACAAGCGGGCGCGGGGCGTAGCACCCGCCTTCTTCAACTGGGCGCGGGGCACAGCACCCGCTGACGTTGCTCATGCCCGGCCTACGGCCTCGAACCGCCTTGCGCTCCAAAAAGGCGCATGCTATACTCCTCAGGAATCGTTTAAAAAGTAATCGCTGATGAAACTGCGGGCATGACCGTCGATCGCAAAGAGCAGGGCTCCACGCGCCAGAGCATCCTCCAGTTGCTGCGCCGCCATGGCCCCATGACGGCCCTCGAGCTGAGCGACGCGCTGAGCGTGGGCGCTGTGGGGGTGCGCCAGCACCTTGCGCTCCTCGAACGCGACGGCCTCGTGACTATTACCGGCCTGCGACGCAACATCGGGCGTCCCTCCCATCTCTACGGGCTTACCCCCGAGGCCGAGGCCCGCTTCCCCAAGCGCTACGATGCTCTAGCCCTCGACGTGATCACCTGTGTGGGCGAGGTCGGCGGCGCCGAGGCTGTAGACCATGTGCTCGCCGCCCGTCGCCGCGCCATGGCTCGCCAGATCGCTCCTGCCCTGGCCGGCAAGAGCCGCGCCGAGCAGGTAGCTACCCTGGCTGCGCTCCTCGCCGAGCAGGGTTACATGTGCGAGTGGGAGCAACAGCCCGACGGTTCATTCCTGCTCAGCGAGTACAACTGTCCGGTGGATTGTGTCGCCCGGGAGCACCCGCAGATCTGCTCTCACGAGCTCCTGCTGTACGAAGAGTTGCTCGGTACGCCCCTCACCCGCGACGGCACCATCGCTGCAGGGGCTCACTGCTGCTGCTACCGCATCCCGGCCTAGCTGCGCTCTTTTCCAGCCGCCTCGTCGTCGAGGCTCGCCCAATTGCTACGCAGGGGCCTCGTGCCCCTCGTTTTATGTGCCGGAAGCCGAACTGAGAGAGTGGAGGTTCCTATGCCGTTCGAGCTGCCCCCGCTGCCGTACGACTACAACGCCCTCGAGCCTCACATCGATGAGGCGACGATGCGCTTCCATCACGATAACCACCACAACACCTACGTCACCAATCTGAACAACGCCCTCGCCAACCACCCCGACCTGCAGGGCAAGTCGCTCGAGGAGTTGCTCGGCAACCTCGACGCCGTGCCCGAGTCCATCCGCACCGCCGTGCGCAACAACGGCGGCGGCCACTGGAATCACTCGCTCTTCTGGGAGCTGATGGCCCCGAACGCTGGTGGCGAGCCCACCGGCGCCCTCGCCGCGGCGATCAACAGCGCCTTCGGCAGCTTCGCCGAGTTCAAGGAGAAGTTCAAGGCCGCTGCCCTCGGCCGCTTTGGCTCCGGCTGGGCCTGGCTCGTGGCTGCCCCCGACGGCACCCTCTCCATCACCAGCACCCCGAACCAGGACAACCCGCTGATGGAGGGCAAGAAGGCCATCCTCGGCATCGATGTCTGGGAGCACGCCTACTACCTGAAGTACCAGTACAAGCGGCCCGCCTACGTCGATGCCTGGTGGAATGTGGTGAATTGGAACAAGGTCGCCGAGCTCTACGGCAAGTAGCGCCCGGCCCATCCTCGTCGGAGGCCCTCATCCTCGCCATGCGGCGTTGGATGAGGGCTTTTTCTTGCCCTTGTTTCACAAGGTTAGCAAATCGGCGCACCAAGATCGCCCCAAGCGCATTCCGCCGTCCATCCACGCTGCCCCAAGCGCCATCCCGCCATCCATCCACCCCGCAAGCTTCAAGCTTGCGGGGTGGATGCAGCCTCACACCGACGTCGCCAAGCGGTGCACCGAAAGCCGTATGCTCACGAAGTTGCAGGCAGGGCTTAGGGCAAGGATGAGGCCGTTAATCTACGTAGAGCAGTGATGAAGAATTATTTAGTCGAGCGTTAACTGGCCGATGACAGCGCCCCTGCCGGGCCGGCGCCTCCCCACCTGAACATCATCCTTGACTGAGACGCTATCGCTGCTTTGCCGGTCGTCATAAACATGCCGGCCCGCCGATGGCTGAAAGCTGACTATACGCTCACGTCTCAGCGTGGACACACACCTGAAGATAACAATGAGCTAAGAGTGCCGCTTGCTGCCGGGCTGATGGCCGTGAGGGCCAGTGGCTCCCTTACAGTGGTGGGTAGAACGGCTGCGCCCCGGGAGCGCGCATCTTGCGCCCACGGGCGTGACGCCCCCGAAGGAGATCCAGTGCAGGTTCAGGCGACCTTTTTGGCCTTGTCGCCTGATGTTCTGGCTTTCTGAAGCTCTAGCCGTACGGGTTACAACTACGCCGTACGCCCTCCAACTCAAGTTCTCTGCCCATTGCTATCGGGCAAGGACCGGCTTCCCTCTGGAGGACGTTAGGGCTATGAACTCCTGTTAACAGTAGCCTCTCGTCAGTGTCACGTGCTGCTCATTCCGCGGCCCTAGAATGCTGGCAGGAATCCCACCACCCTGCCTCATGTAAGGAGCTGCAATGAAGCGTACATTCCGCCTGCCGTTCATCGCTACGAGTCTGCTCGTCGTCATCTTTGTGGGGCTGATGGGCATCCTCCGACCACAGCGGGTGGGCGCGGTGCCTTTTGGCGCCGGCAACATCGTCATCTATCGCGTGGGCGATGGGAATAGCCCGCTCGTGAACACCGGCAACCCTGTCTTCCTCGACGAGTACACGCCCGATGGCACGTTCGTCCGCACCATCGCCCTGCCCACTGCGCCCGACGGCAACAACAATCCCCTGGTGGCGAGCGGCATTGCCGCCTCGGAGGGCGGGCTCAACCTCTCGGCCGACGGCCGCTTCCTCGTCTTCGCCGGCTACAATGCTACGATCCCCCACGCGACGAGCTTGGCTAGTTCTAGTGCCGCCGTTGTGAACCGCGTCATCGGCCGCGTGGACGCCCAGGGCAACGTCGATACCACTACCTCGCTGAACAACTTCGCCGGCTACGACAATCCCCGCGAGGTCGCTAGCGACGACGGCACCAGGTTCTGGGGCGTTAGCGGCGATGGCTCGGCGGCCGACCCGCCCGGCCTCGGCGGCGTGTTCTACGCTACGCTGGGCGCTTCGAGCGGGACGACGATCGCTGCCGGCCCGCCGACAAACCTGCGCTCCATCAACATCTTCGGTGGGCAGCTCTACGCCTCGAGCCAGCAGACTAAGAACGTGGGCCGCGGCATCCTTAAGGTTGGCACCGGCCTGCCGACAACTCCGGGGCAAGAGATGGTCCTCCTGAACGGCCACGGGACCAACTCGAAGAGCCCGACCACGCGGGACTTCGTGATGCTCGACCTGGATCCCAGCGTGCCCGGTCTGGACA
>DAOUGF010000433.1:0-3413 GCA_034429295.1 Chloroflexaceae bacterium | reverse complement strand
GCAGAGGAGGTTCTTGGCGCAGCGGCGGCGCGGCCCGCGCTGGTGGCGGCTCTGCTCGCGCCGGCTCGGTTCGCGCTGGTGGGGGCGGCTCACGTCGTGGCGGCTCGGCTCGCGCCGGCTCGGGCGCCGGCTCGCCCCTTATCCCTTTGTCCCCTTGTCCCCTTGTCACCTTCTCGCCCGCTAGCAGCGCGAGCAGCCAATCCATATCCGCGCGGGCGAGCGGCTCGAGCAGAGGGTCGGCCCGGCAGTCGAGGGCCACATCATAGGCCAGCGGCAGCAACTCCTCCAGGGCAGTGTAGAGCCAGGCGGCGATGCCATTTCCTCCCGGTTGGGCGTCCACGAAATAGATCCTGTGCGCCTCGGCGTCGTACGCGGGCACCAGATCGGTGGCGGCGCTGAGCGTGCGGAAGGGCAGCGCGGCCACGAGCGACCACCCCACCAGCTGGCCCGTGGCGCTCACGCCCGCCGGCAGATCGATCCAGCAGGCCGGCCCGCTCCACTCGCTTGTGAGCGGCGGATTGATCACCCGCTCGGCGGGAGCGCTGCCCGCGCTGGCCTCGCGGAAGCCATAGACCTCCTCGCTGATCACCACACGCCCCCAGGCCACCTCGCGGCCGCGGACGGCCCGCTGCTCGCGGCGGTCGCGCACACGGACGCTGCAGCGGCGCAGCGGGAAGGTGCGCCTGGCCTCGGGCGTCGAGCGTAGAGTGAGCGTCAGGCTTTGCTCGTCGCGCTCGCGCACGCGGAAGCCGCCGCGCATGGGCGGCAGGGCGGCCCCAGCGAAGCCCCAGCGGTCGAATGCGGCCAGCTCAAGTGGGGCCAGCCACAACCCCTGATCGTCGCGGATGTGGGCTGGAGGCGCGCCCGCCGCCCGCAGATCGAAGCCTTCGTAGGCGTCGCCGTCGTCGGCGATGGGCTGCCACGCGGCGTCGGGCAGCTGCACCAGCTTGCCGTGCTGCTCCAGCCGGGCCACCACCGAGGCAACCTGCCATGCCTCGATCTCACCCTCGCTCAGGGGGCGTTCGGAGGCGGCGCAGACAAGGTGTTGGGCGGCGACATAGGCGTTGCCGGGCGCCGCCACCCAAGCCGGGGGCGCGCCATCGAGCACCGGGAGCTGCTCCGGGTCGCTGCCGGCGAGGCGGGCGAGCGTCCGCTCGGCGGGGTCGTCGCCCAGCAGCAGCACCGTGAGCGCAGAGCCGTCGAGGCTCTGCTGGAGCCCGCCGTGGATGTCGGCCAGCCCGGCGAAGATCTGCACCGTGGCGGGGAGCGGGCTCGGGCCGACGCTCACGGCGGCCACATCGGCGCCGATAAGCCCCCGCAGCAGGGGCACCTCGAGCGGCGCGCAGGTGAGATGCACGCTCACGCTGGCGCGGGCGAGGCCGAGGGCCAGGGCGGCGGCCTCGCGGGCCCGCAGAGGCTTCGCATCGTCTTGCGGCCCGCCGGCCACCCGCCAGAGGGCGAGTGCCGAAGCGGGCGCTGGCCCATCGGCGGCGGGCACAAAGCGCCAGGGCTCGCCGGCGATCAGCGCCAGGGCATCGTCGGCGCCGGCCACTGGCGCCACGGTGGCGGCGAGCTGCGGCGCCCGCGGCCCCGTGGCCAGGCGGCGCGCCCGCAGGATCAGCCAGGAGAGGTGAGCCGCCGCCAGCCCGTCGTAGCTGTGAGCGGCGGCGATGGCCACCAGGCGCAGTCGGGCCCAGAAACTCGACCAGGCCCGGTCGTGGTAGCGCAGCAATCGCTCGTGCAGGCTCTGCGGCGTCGCCACCACCAGTTGGGCACTCATCGCCGCCCGCGCATCGGGGCCCTGGGCCAACCCCGCCCGCAGCGGCTCATGCAAGGCCCGCATGAGCTGGTCGAGTTCTGCTTGCTGCGCCGCGGCGTCCTGCTCGTCGGGGGTGACAAACAGCACGGTGGCTGGCGCCTCGCTCCGCAGCAACTCCATGCTGAGCAGCTGCAGCGTCTGCCGCGCGCCCAGGCCGCCCACCAGCGCCAGCGGCTCGCCCCGGCGCAGCGCCGAGAGGGCCAGAGACTGGTGGGGCCGGAACGGCTCGCCGGTAACGCTGACCCAAGCTTGCGAGAGGTGTTGGCTGATCCCGAGATGGCTGATGCGGGAGCCGGGGCGCGCCGCGAACTGCCGCAGGGCCACCAGCGGGCTGGGGCCGCCACGGGCGCGCTCGCGGGCCAGGGTGTGCAGAGCCTCGATCAGGTCGGCCATAGGCCAGGTACCGGCTAGCTGTGCAGGGCGCCGCAGCAGAACGCGGTGCATGGCCCTATTGTATCATGCGGGTACTAGCGGGCTCCGCCCCCTGCACCCCGGCAAAGGGCTGGTGCCCGCTCCCGGCCCGGGGCGCTGCCCCGAATCAGTACCACCTGCGCGGTGAGCGGAGATGCGAGTGGGCTCCGCCCCTCGCGCTCCCCGCCGGAGGGGGCGGCTGCCCCCTCCGGACCACCCCCAAGCAGGACGGCCGTACCGTGCCATCGGCCGGCAGCGTACCCGACTCATTGTCGGGCAGAGCCATCCGCCTCGGCCGGCAGCAGATCGGCGGTCGGGGTGGTGTGCGAGCATCGGTTGTGCCGCCCGCTTCCTCACACCAGATTCTCGAAAGCTTGCCTGCAGTGGAATTGGCGTCGGCACGCCGGATCGTGCAGGGCGCAATCAGCGAGCGTGGGCCACCGCGCTTGGCCAAGGCTCAAGCCCGCACATGAGACGAGGTAGCAAATCAGCGGCGGCACAGCACTGGCCTCCGACTTGGGGTCCAGGGGCCACTCCCCTGGCACGTCGGTGAACTTTGATCTACGCCGCCCGTACGTCGCCCGGATGGATCAGCTTCCGCAGCTCCATCAGCCAGAGCGCGCTGCTCGCCACGGCGACGCAGATCAGCCAGTCGAGCGGGGCCAGCGCCTGGGTGCGGAAGGCCTCCTGGAGGAAGGGCACGTAGACCACCAGCAGCTGCAGCACGATCGAGAGGCCGACGGCGCCCCAGAGCCAGGGATTGGAGAAGAGCTTGCGGAAGGCGCTGTGGGTATCGGAGCGAGCGTTGAAGACGTTGAAAAGCTGGTAGAAGACCAACGTCGTGAAGGCCATCGTCTGGGCGTAGCGCAGCGTCCCCGTGCCATTGATCACGCCGCCCGGCAGCGCCCAATCCATCACGCCGAGGGTGCCGGCCGCCATGATCAGGCCGACGAAGACGATATCGAACCACATGCGGCCCGTGATCACCGGGGCGCTCGGGTCCCGCGGGGGTCGCTCCATCACATCGTGGTCGGCTGGCTCCACGCCGAGGGCGAGGGCTGGCCCCGAGTCGGTGAGCAGGTTGATCCAGAGGATCTGCACCGCCAGCAGCGGCACCACCACCGTCGAGCCCACCTCGGGCACGAGGCCGATCAGCCCCGCTAGCACCACGCCGCCGAACATC
>DAOUGF010000432.1:0-2737 GCA_034429295.1 Chloroflexaceae bacterium | reverse complement strand
CGGAGTACCCCTCCGGCAACGAGCTCTACCGAGCATGGAACGCCCAGAGCGCCAGCCTCTCCTTCGGCTACCAGCCCACGATCGGCCCCCAGGAGCTGAGCCGCCAGGTGGTGGTGCACAACTACTCGCGCCTGCCCCGCAGCTATAGCCTCAGCACCGGCCTGCGCTTCGCCGAGGATGTGGGCCGCAGCGTGGAGCTCAGCGTGACGCCCGATAGCCTCACCCTGCCCGGCGGCGGCCTCCAGGTAGTGACGCTGACGCTGACGATCAGCCCGACTCTGCTGCCGGATTGGACGCTGAACGGCGGAGAGCTCGGCAACAGCGGCAGCGCCAGCTGTGTATCGCCCACGCCGGAGATCGACTGCCCCAGCCTCACATTCTTCGAGGTGGACGGCGCCCTGCTGATCGACGGCGGCACCAACAACCGCATCAGCCTGCCCATCCACGTGCTGCCCCGCAAGGTCGCCGACGCGTCGGTCTCCCAGATCCTGGCGGATCGGGTGCTGCTAGGCAATCAGTCCACCCTCAAGGATGCCTCCGTCGAGGCCTTCGCCCTCACGGAGATCAGCCCGAACAAGTGCGACACCCGCGACGGCCTCTGCAGCGATGTGGAGTACATCGTCGGCGTGACGCCGAGCTACGGCCAGAGCCCGGTGGACATCGGCTATGTTGGCGTGCGCAGCTATAGCGTCCCTGGCCTGAACGCCGAGTTCGGCCTGCCCGCGGCGCCGGCCGGCGCCCTCGCCGACGAGCTGATCGAGTTCGCTGTGACCGTCTACGACAGGCCGTACCGGGCCTCCCCGAACTTCCCGGCGCAGTTCGAGGTCCATATCGACGGCGACCGCGACGGCGTGACCGATTATGTCGTCTTCAACGCCGACCTCGGCGCCGGATCCGGCGACAGCCCTGACGGGCGCAACGCCGTGTTCGTGCGCGACGTGAACCCCGCCGACGGCACACAGCCCACCAGGCCTTACCTCTTCACAGCGGCCGACTTCAACACCCAGAGCTGGGTGCTGCCTGTGCCGGCCGCGGCGGTGGGCCTGCGGAGCGACCAGCCATTCAGCTGGTACGTGCTCGCCTTCGACGCCTACTTCCGCGAGGACGAAGGGGCCGAGCCGTGGGACTGCTCGCCCGGCCCGCCGTCCGCCTGCGGCGCTAGCGCCCACCAAACCCAGACCGGCGCCCTGCGCTTCCGGCCAGCCGAGCTCTCCTTCACAGTCCCGGCTGGCGGGGACGCGGCGCTGCTCTTCAGCGAGGATCCCGGCGGAGCGGCCGGCTCACCATCGCAGATCGGATTGCTGCTGCTCTACCGCGACGCCCTCCCAGGGCGGGGAGCCGCCGGCGTGCTGCTACCCTAACGGTGACAGGGTGACAAGGTGAGGGGGTGACAGGGTGACATCCTGACGGTGCCGTTAGGTGTCACCTTGTCACCCTGTCACTCTGCCACCGCCTCGCCCGCACATCGGCTATCATACAGGTGTCCGTTAAGAAAGGAACCTGTATGCAGAGCCAAGAGTTATACGAGGTCGCCATCATCGGCGCGGGGCCGATCGGCATCGAGCTCGCCATCTGCCTGAAGCGGGCGGAAGTGCCGTACATCCAGCTCGATGCCGGCCAGATCGGCCACACGCTCACGTGGTGGCCGCGCAATACCAGCTTCTTCAGCACCACCGAGCGGCTTGCCCTCGCCGGCGTGCCCATCCCCAACAGCCACCAGGGCCGCATCACCGGCGAAGAGTACCTGGCCTACCTGCGGGCGCTGGTCGAGCAGTTCGACCTGCAGGTCAACACCTACGAGCCAGTGACCACCGTGGAGCGCGACGAGGGCGGCTTCACGCTCGTCACCAATCCCTTGGCAGGCGAGCGGCGCTACCGGGCGCGGCGCGTCGTGCTCGCCATCGGCGATATGCACTGGCCGAACCGCATCGGCATCCCCGGCGAGGACCTGCCCCACGTCTCCCACTACTTCCGCGACCCCCACGACTACTTCCGGCGCCGCCTGCTGATCGTCGGTGGGAGGAACTCGGCGGCCGAGGCCGCGCTGCGCTGCTGGCGCGCCGGCGCGAAGGTCACGATCAGCTACCGCCGCGCCCGCCTCGACGACAAGCGGATCAAGCACTGGCTGCTGCCCGACCTCGAGGCCCAATTCGAGGCGGGGACGATCGGCTTCCTGCCGGAGACCACGCCCATCGCCATCACACCCACCTACGTTGAGCTCGCCAGCACCGCCGGTGGGGAGACGATCAAGCACCCGACGGACTTCGTGCTGCTCGCCACCGGCTTCCGCGGCGACCAGAGCCTGCTCGAGGCGCTCGGCGTAGAGCTCCACGGCGAGAACCGCGTCCCCACCTTCAACCCTGAGACGATGGAGACGAACGTGCCCGGCGTCTATTTGGCGGGCACGGTGGCGGCCGGCATCCAGCAGCGCTACACCCTCTTCATCGAGAACAGCCACGAGCACGCCGGCAAGATCACCCGGGCGATCACCGGGCACTGGCCCACGGCCCTCGGCGATGTGCCGGCCCGCAGCTATGGTCTGGCCTTCGAGCAGTTCGAGGCGAATTAGTGCCCGTACAGCACCGAGGTCGGCAGGTTGCCCACCGCGCTGCGGGCGCTGGCGCTGAGCACCCCGCCGCCAAGGGATTGTTGGTGGGAGCGAAGCTGCCGGGCAGCAGGCGTGGAGCGGGGAACGCATCGCCCGCTCTCGGCGCCGAGGGGCATGCGATACCGGGCG
>DAOUGF010000431.1:0-3231 GCA_034429295.1 Chloroflexaceae bacterium | reverse complement strand
TGTCCCGCTCGGCGGGCTGCCAGACGAGGCCGGCGTCGCGCAGCTGCCGGGCAAGCTCCAGGCTGATCATGACTTTCTCCTCCCGAGATAGCAGGTGCGCCTGCCCTCATTGTGCCGCACCCTGGAGCCAAACGCAACAGCAGGTGCGCCGGACCACTTCAGCGTTTTGTCATCCAGGCAGTTGTCCAGGCTATGTATACTGTGCCTGGCCGCCCCGTCCGCGCCCGCCCCCGCGCAGCCGCCCCGTCCGCGTCTCGCTCTTACATGCTCCCCAAAGGATTAGGTGTATGCGACGCTTCCACGCCCTGCGCTTGCCGCTCCTCCTGCTCTTTCTGCTCCCTGCCGCGCTGCCGACCGCCGGCCCTGCCCAGGCCCAGGAGCTGCCCTGGCGCGACAAGGGCTCCCCCTTCGGTGTGGTCGCTGCCCTCGGCAACCGCGTGCGGGCCGATGAGATCCCCGCCGCCGTGGCCCTCATGCGCGAGGCCGGCGTCCAGTGGCAGCGGGAGGAGATCTTCTGGGACCGCGTCCAGCTCACGCCCGGCGGCCCCTACGACTGGGACGGGAACGAGGCCGGCTTCTACAACTACGACCTCGCCATCGGCGCCCAAGCCGCCGCCGGCATCAATATCCTCGGCTTGCTCGACTATAACCCCGCCTGGTTCAAGGGGAAGAACCCCCGCCCCGAGGAGTGGATCGCCGACTGGGGCGATTATGTCTACAATACCGTGGCTCGCTACGGGCGCGAGCGGGGGCAGATCAAGTATTGGGAGCTCTGGAACGAGCCGAATCTGGCCGCCTCTGGCTACGAGAGTGGCCTCTACACGGTGGCCGACTTCGTGCGCCTGCTCGCTGTCGGCCGCGCCGCCGCCCTCGCCGCCGACCCTGAGGCCAAGATTGTCATGGGTGGGCTCTCGAGCATCTGGAGCGAGCCGCCCTCCCAGCACCACTACGACTACTTCGATTACCTCGACCAAGTTGGCCGCCTCGGTGGCTTCGCCTACGTCGATGTGATCGCCATCCACCCCTATCGCCCCGACGCCCCTGAGGGCGACGCCTGGCGCCGCGATCAGTCGCTCACCTTCAGCCAGGAAATGCGCCGGCTCGACGACCTGCTGCGCACCTACGGACCCAAGCCTGTCTGGATCACCGAGATTGGCTGGTCTACCAACCAGGGCTGGCCGGGCGTAGACGAGGACACGCAGGCGTTCTTCCTGGTGCGGGCCTATCTCCACGCGATCGCCCATCCGAGCGTCGAGAAGGTCTTCTGGTACGACTTCCGCAACGACACCTGGCCGAGCGCGCCATACGAGCGGCCGGCCTACAACCAGCGCGAGGTCGAGTTCCACTATGGCCTGCTGCGCCGCACCTATCCGCTCGATCCGGCGCGGGGCGATCTTCGCAAGCCGGCCTTCCTCGCCTTCCGCACGATGACGGAGATGCTCGGCGGCTTGGCGCTGCAGGAGGTTGCCCGCGACGGCACCGACGGCGTCTACTGGCAGCGCTACGCGGGCCTTGGCCGCCGGGTTGATGTGCTCTGGCGCACCGCCGAGGCCGCCCCGGCGATCGAGGTGGCCTGCGGCTGCCGCGAGGCCCTGGTGCGGGCCTGGAACGGCGAGGTGCGCTATCTGCTCACGAGTGTGAACGGGCTGGTGACGCTGCGGCCCGGCGCCCTCGGCGCGCCGCTCTATATCGAGTACGATCCTCCGGTGCGGCGAGGCCTCACCTTCTCCGCCACCGGGCACAGCATCGGCGGGGCGTTCCGCGCCTTCTGGGAGGCGAACGGCGGACTGCTCCGCTTCGGCTACCCGCTCACCGAGGAGCTGATCGAGCCAGAGCCGGGGAGCGGGCGGCCCCGCACGGTCCAGTACTTCGAGCGGGCTCGTTTCGAGCACTTCCCCGAGCTGAGTGGCACGCCGTACGAGGTGCAGCTCACTCGCCTCGGCGAGGCGGCGCTACAGCGGGAGGGCGTGGATTGGCGCAGCCTCCCGTACCAGCCCGACGAGTCGCCCGAGTGCCTGCGCTTCCCTGAGACCGGGCGTCGCCTCTGCCCGCCCTTCCGCGCCGCTTGGGAGCAGGCCGGCGGACTGGATCTGGTTGGGCTGCCCCTCACCGAGGCCTTCCCCGTCACCGACGAGACAACCGGCGAGCAGTACAGCGTCCAGTACTTCGAGCGGGCGCGGATCGAGCACCGGCCGAGCCAAGCCGGCACGCCGGCCGAGATCCTGCTTGGGCTGCTCGGCCGTGAGCAGATCGCCCGCTGGGGCGCCATGCCGTAATCAGAAGTGAGGCATTCCCTTCGCGAATGCCTCACTTCTGCTCCAAGACGGCCCGACCTGCGCTGCGCCTCCGGCGTGGCGCATAACTTGCTGCTACCGGCAGCGGGCTCCAGCGATGCCGCATACGAGGAGGAGCTGTTATGGCCGTCGAGATGAGCACAAGCATCCCCGTGAATATTTACCGGGCGGAGGATCGATTGATGGTGGCAGCGGTGTTGCCGGGGTTGCAGCCGAGCGATATCGCCGTTGAAGTGCTGCCGGATCAGCGCCTGCGGATGGACGCGAAGCTCCGCGGGCGGCTGAAGGACTGGAAGGATGTGCTTCACGAGGAGTGGCAGGCCGGCGGCGGCAGCCGCGAGATCGCGCTCCCCTCACCGGTTGATAGCGACGTCGCCCGCGCCACCTACGAGAACGGCATCCTTGTTCTAGTGCTGCCGCTGACAGGTGTGCACCGCCCCGGCACGATCCAACCTATCTCGCCGAGCGAGGCGATGGATCGCGACGAGCCACGCTAAGGAGGTAGCATGGAGCAACCGCCACTGACCGGCGATCTCGCCGAGCGCATCATCAACCTGCTGCGCGATAATCCCGGCGTCTCGCTGACCCTGAGCGACATCAGCGATATGCTCGCTATTCCCGTCGAGCAGCTCGCGGCACACTTGGAGGAGTTGAGCGGAGCCAACGGCCCGCTGCTCCACGACCTCACCCCCGACGGCGTGGATGTCTACAGCTTCCCCGCGGAGTATCAGCGCGGCAGCACCTGAGCGGCCGCCGGACGTTTACGGGCGCTGCGCCCCGCACCCCGCTTGGTTTGTCAGGGGGCGGACGCACTCTTCGAGGATGCCTTCGGCATTCGCCACCCCGACGCCCCCCGCGCCAGGGGCCTCGCCCCTGGACCCCAAGCAGGAGGCCAGTGCCGTGCCAACGGCCTGCGGGCGACCCGACTCATCGTCGG
>DAOUGF010000430.1:0-14745 GCA_034429295.1 Chloroflexaceae bacterium | reverse complement strand
GGCGTGACCCTCGGCATCTTCGGGGCCGCCGGCGCCCGCGCTGAGGCCGCCAGGGCCGAGGCGCTCGCGCCGCTCACCGCCGCCGCGCTCGACGACAAAGCGCCCGGCGAGACGGCCCTCGTCGAAGGCACGCTCAGCACCCGCAACCCTGCCCTCTTCCGCGACTACGTCGCCTACACCGTCGAGGAGTACCGCGGCCAGAAGAGCAACAGCAGCGAGCCCAGGTGGGAGCGGGAGGAGAAGGTGACGCCGCCGCTGCTCGTCGAGGCCGGGGGGATCGTGCGGGTGGCCAACGACGACTACCGCATCGCGGGCCAGCTCAACAACTGGCAGGAGAGCCAGGTGCTCAGCTGGAACAGCATCACCAACGAGGGGACGAAACGCTACGCCGGCTTGGTGGCTGGCCAGGTGGTGACGGCGATCGGCGCCGTGGTCGCGGGTGCGGAGGGGAACGAGCTGCAGGCCGAGGTGGTCTTCGGCGGCACCAGGGCCCAGTACATCGAATCCCAGCACCAGTCGGCCTTCTGGCTGCCAATCATCGGCGGGATCTTTGGCGTGATCGGCCTGTCCGTCGCCGGCGCCGGGACCTGGCTGCTCCTGCGCCGCTGACCGGACAACGACCATCCACAGCAGGGAAGAGGAAGCTCGCTCACATCTACAGCTTCAGGGCCCTCCTGCCACGCAACGGCCATCAGTGGCCGCTGGAAGATGATTCCACATAGCGGAAGGCCCGAGGCGTGCTACAATACCGAATAGCCACCCCAAGCTATTCAGAGGAGCGCGCCATGAACCGCACCCAACTCGTCGAGGAGCTGCGGCGCGTCGTCGGCCCCAAGGGCGTCGTGGAAGATCCCCACGCCCTGCTGACGTACGACGCCGACGGCTGTGTGATGGATACCGGCGAGCCCCAGGTGGTGGTGCTGCCCACCACGGCCCAGCAGGTGAGCGGCGTGGTGCGCATCGCCGCCCGCTACGGCGTGCCGATCGTGCCCCGCGGCGCCGGCACCGGCCTCGCTGGCGGCGCCACCGCCATCCACGGCGGGATCGTGATCAGCACGGCCCGCATGGACAAGATCCTCGAGGTAGACACCCGTAACGGTCGTGTGCTCTGCCAGCCCGGCGTGATCAACTGGGAGCTCTCCCAGCATCTCAAGCCCTACGGCTACCAGTTCGCCCCCGACCCGTCCTCCCAGAAGGCCTGCACCGTCGGCGGCAACATCGCCAACAACTCCGGCGGCCCCCACTGCCTCAAGTACGGCATCACCGCCAGCCACGTGCTCGGCGTAGAGTTGGTGCTTCCCAGCGGCGAGATCATCTGGACTGGCGAGGGCAGCCCAAGCGCCCCCGGCTACGATCTCACGGGCGTGGTCACCGGCAGCGAGGGCACGATCGGCCTCGTCACCGCGGCGTGGCTCAAGCTCACCCGCCTCCCCGAAGCGGTGCGGGTGGTACTCGCCCTCTTCCCCGACATCGCCGGCGCCTCCTCCACTGTCTCCCAAGTGATCGCCGGGGGCTTCCTGCCCGCCGCCCTGGAGATCATGGACCGGCTGGCGATCAAGGCCGTGAACGATATGTACAAGCTCGGCCTGCCCGAGAGCGCTGGCGCCGCCCTGCTGATCGAGTGCGACGGCGTGGAGGACGGCCTCGACGAGCTGCTCGCCGATGTGGTCCAGGTCTGCAAGCGCAATGGCGCGATCGACGTGCGCCCGGCCCGCACCCCCGAAGAACAGAACCAGGTCTGGGCCGCCCGCAAGAACGCCTTCGGCGCCATGGGCCGCCTCGCGCCCACCTACTACCTGGTGGACACGGTGGTGCCCCGCACCCGCCTGCCCTACACGATGGAGCAGGTGGGCCGCATCTCCCAGGAGTACCGCCTGCCGATCGCCAACGTCTTCCATGCTGGCGACGGCAACCTCCACCCGATCATCCTCTTCGACCGCCGCAACCCAAGCGAGAACCAGCGGGCCCTCGAGGCCGCCACCGGCGTGATGCACGTGAGCATCGAGCAGGGCGGGGTGATCAGCGGCGAGCATGGCATCGGCGTCGAGAAGCAGGACTACATGACGCTGCTCTTCTCCACCGACGATCTCGCGGCCATGGCCGGCCTGCACCAGAGCTTCGACCCCTACGACCTCTTCAACCCGGGGAAGGTCTTCCCCAAGGGGCGCGGCTGCGGCGAGCTGGCAGCCCTGCGCCGGGCGGGGACGGCGTGGGCGGAGCTGAAGGCCTCCTAGGACGACCGACCACCGCCCGCGCCAAAGGCAAGGGAGCTGCCGTGGGCTTCAAATTTGAACAGCTCGATGTATGGAAGCATGCGATCGACTATGTTGATCGAATCTATACGCTTGCTGAGGCGCTCCCGCGTAGCGAAGAGTACAATCTTAAGTCACAGATCAAGCGCGCCGCCACTTCCGTAGCGCTCAACATTGCCGAAGGCTCCACCGGCCAAACGGATGCGGAGCAGGCCCGCTTCCTGGGCCTAGCCCTCCGCTCCTTGGTAGAGACCGTCGCCTGCCAACACCTGATCAGCCGGCGGGGGCTACTCAACGATCAGGCAAGTCTGCGCGAGGCTTATCGAGCCGCCGATCGGCTCGCCGCACTGCTCCAAGGATTTCGTAAGAAGCTTGTGCCGGGCGAGACGTGGCTTCGCGAGGATGCTGAGCCATACATCCCCGACGAGGGTGCGCCTCTGCCGTTCTAGGCTCGTATGCACCGGCATCGAGGATCGGTCGTCGGTCGTCGGTCGTCGGTCGTCAAAGCGATGAATACAACCACCAGCACACTCTCCCGCCAACTCACCGACATCTGCGGCTCCGCGAACGTTGAAGAGAACGCCGAGGCATTTGCCATCCAAGGCCACGTGCCCTTCCTCGTCGTCCGCCCTGGCAGCGTCGAGGAGTTGGCCCAAGCCGTCGCCGCCTGCCATGCGGCCCGCATGGCCGTCGTGCCCTACGGCGGCGGCACGAAGCAAGGTTGGGGACGCCCACCGGCAGCGGAGCGCTTCGTGGCCATCGTCACCACGCGCCTCAATAGGCTGCTGGTGTACGAGCCCGACGACCTGACGATCTCGGTCGAGGCCGGCATCACCCTGCAAGCTCTGGACGCAGCCCTCGCCGCCAACGGCCAGATGCTCCCGCTCGACGGCCCCTGGCCCGCGCGCAGCACGATCGGCGGTGTGCTCGCCACGGCCGTGGACGGGCCGCGCCGCCTGCTCTACGGCACCGCCCGCGACCTGCTGATCGGCATTCGCGTCGTCGAGGCCTCGGGCCGCATCAGCAAGGCCGGCGGCATGGTGGTGAAGAACGTCAGCGGCTTCGACATGATGAAGCTCTACCTGGGCAGTCTCGGCACCTTGGGCATCATCGTCTCAGCCAACTTTAAGCTCATGCCCCGCCCCCGCGCCGCCGCCACGCTCCATTGCGCCTTCGACGCCCCCGAGCCCGCCCTGCGCCTCGCCGAGCTGATCGGCGCCAGCCAGCTCACCCCAGCCGGCGTGGTCTATGTCGAGGGCTGGGCGCATGACGACGGCTCCGGCGAGGCCGAGGGGCACGCCACACACCCATTCGCGCTGCTAGTGCGGGCCGAGGGCCTGCCTGCCGCGGTCGAGCGGCACCTGCGCGACGTGCGGGCCATGGCCGAGCAGGCCGGCGCCGTGAGCGTCACGCCCCACAGCGACCCGGCGGAGCGCCAGGCCCTCGATCTCGTGAGCGACCTCGCCCACCCGATGGCGCTCGAGAGCGGTCTCGCCCTACGCCTCAGCTGCCTCCCTGGCTCGCTCGCCGATGCCCTCGCCGACGCGCGCAGCCTCGCGGAGCAGCACGGCCTGACACTGCGGGTGGTAGCCTACGCGCTCAGCGGCGTGGCCTATCTGCGCGCCGAGGGTGAGGCCATCGCCGCCTGGCACGGCGCGCTGCTCGCCCGCTGGCCGCAGCTCACCGTCACCGCCGCGCCGCCTGCGCTCGCCAGCGAGCTGCCCGTTTGGGGCGCGCCACCCGCCAATCTCGAGCTGATGCGCCGCATCAAGCAGGAGTTCGACCCGGGCAATCTGCTGAACCCCGGCCGCTTCGTGGTGTAGGGTACTGTAGCCCCCCCAATGCATCCTCATCTCATCCCCGCGCTCCGCCGCCTCCTCGGCCCCGACGCCCTGGTGACGGAGGCCGACGCGCTCCGCACCTACGACGCCGATGCGAGCATGATCGTCGCCAACGCGCCGCAGTTGGTGGCGCTGCCGGCCAGCCCTGCCGAGGCGGCCGAGGTGGCGCGCCTCGCCGTGGCCGCCGGCCTGCCCGTGGTCGCCCGCGGCGCCGGCACCGGGATCGCCGGGGGCGCCGTGCCCGTCCGCGGCGGCCTGCTCCTCAGCACGGCTCGCCTGGATTATGTCGAGCACATCGACGCCCGTTCGCGGCGGGCCATCGTGGGGGCGGGCGTCATCAACGCCGAGCTCAACGCCCGGCTCGCGCCGCTTGGCCTGCAGTTCGCCCCCGACCCTTCATCGCAGCGGGCCAGCACCATCGGCGGCAACCTCGCCACCAACGCCGGCGGCCCCCACTGCCTCAAGTACGGCGTCACGACCAACCACATCCTCGCCCTGGAGCTCGTCCGCGCCGACGGCACGCTCCTCTGGACCGGCGACGGCGCGCCTGCGGCCGGAGGATACGACCTCACCGGCCTGGTGGTGGGTAGCGAGGGCACCTTCGGCGTCATCACCCGTGCCATCGTGCGCCTCACGCCGCTGCCGGAGGCCAACCGCGTGGCGCTCGCCCTCTTCCCCAGCGTCGTCGCCGCCTCCGCCGCCGTCAGCCGGATCATTGCCGCCGGACTGCTCCCCACCTCCCTCGAGGTGATGGACCACAACGCCATCCGTGCCGTCAACGGGGCCTACGACCTGGGCCTGCCCGAGGCCAGCGGCACCACCCTGCTGATCGTCGAGGTTGATGGCGTCGAAGAGGGGCTGGACGAGGCGCTGGAGGCCATCCTCGCCACCTGCCGCGAGCATGGCGCCTTCGAGCTGCGGCCCGCCCGCACCGCCGCCGAGCAGGCCCGCGTCTGGGTGGCCCGCAAGTCGGTCGCTGGCGCGATCGGTCGCCTCGCCCCCGCCTACCTGCTGGTCGACACCGTGGTGCCTCGCACCCGCCTGCCGCTGATGATGGAGCGGATCGAACAACTCCGCGGCAAGTATGGGCTGGAAGTCTGCAACGTCTTCCACGCCGGCGACGGCAACCTGCACCCTCTCGTGCTCTACGATCCCCGCGACGCCGGGCAGGTGAAGCGCGCCCACGCCTTCGCGAAGGAGGTGCTGGAGCTGAGCATCGCCCAAGGCGGGGTGATCAGCGGCGAGCACGGCATCGACCTGGAGAAGCAGGAGTATCTGCCGCTGCTCTTCAACCGCGAGGAGCTGCAACTCCAGGCAACCATCCACCAGATCTTCAACCCCGACGAGCAGTTCAACCCGGCCAAGATCTTCCCTTCCGGCACGAGCCCGGCTGCGCTGGCGGCGGAGCGGCGTGCCCGCATCGACGACGGACGACCGGCCATCAACCAGGCGCGGACTGCTGAAGCGCCTGCGGGCGAGCTGGCTGCGATCGTGGGGCCGGAGCATGTTGTAGCAATGGGCGATAGCCTGCTCGTCGCGCCAGGCACGATCGAAGAGCTCGCGGCAGTGGTCGCTGCCTGTCACCGCGCCGAGATCGCCGTCAGGCCAACAGGCGGCTCGCAGCCGCGGGGAATCACCGGTCATCCGTCGCCGGTTGTCCTCTCGACGCGCCGCCTCACCCGCGTGCTCACCTACGAGCCCGACGACCTGACGATCGGGGTTGAGGCTGGCATGACACTGGCGGAGCTGCAGGAACTCCTGGCCCGGAACGGCCAGATGCTGCCGCTCGACGTCCACGCGCCTCAGGAGCGCACCATCGGCGGATTGGTGGCGAGCGCAACCGAGGGGCCGCGCCGGCTCGGCTACGGCACGCTGCGCGACTGGACGCTGGCGCTGACGGTGGTAGAGCCTGATGGCACCGTGGTGCGCCTCGGCGCCCAAGTAGTGAAGAACGTGACTGGCTACGACTTGGTGAAGCTTTTCGTGGGCAGCCGGGGCACGCTCGGCGTGATCGCCGCCGTGAGCCTGAAGCTCTTCCCGCGGCCCCAGAGCTCGGCCACCCTCGTCGCCGCCTTTCCCGAGCGGCAGGCGGCCCTCGCCGCCCTCGACGCGCTGGCCGCCACCCGCCTGCAACCGGCCGCCGCCGAGTACCTTGAAGGGTTGGAGGTAGAGGCCGGCGGCTGGCCTCCGGCGCCCGAGGGAGCAGCGATCGTCGCCGTGCGTGCGGAGGGCCACCCCGCGGCCGTGGAGCGCCACATGCGCGACATCGGCGCGTTGGCGATGGCTGGCGGTGCTCGCTGCGCGACACTACGAGACGTGGAGGAGCAGGCGCTCTGGGCCGCGGTGGCCGCTCATGGCGCATCCATCGCCGCGGCCGACGAGCTCCTCGTGCGACTTGCCGCGATCCCTGCGGAGCTTGGCGCCGCCCTCACCGATAGCGCCGCCATCGCCGCGGCCAACGGGCTCAAGCTGGCGCTCGCCGCTGGCGGGCTGAGCGGCGTGGCGCTGCTGCGGCTGCGCGGCGCGCCCGCGGCCCTGCGGAGCTGCTACGGACAGCTTGTCGCTCGCTGGCGCCACGGGCAGCTGCTCGCCGCGGCCCCGGACGTAGCCGTCGGCCCGCCGAACTGGGGTACGTCTCCCGCCGCCGCCGATCTGATGCACGCGATTAAACACAGCCTCGACCCATACGGTACAATGAACCCATCACCCCCGTAGGGGCGACCGCGAAGGAACGCCCGCCAACACCATCGCGCCTGCCTGCCGGCCCCTCGTGGCCGCCCGCCAACATCATCGTGCCCGTAGGGGCGACCCATCGTGGTCGCCCGCCAACACCATCATGCCCGTATGGGCGACCACGATGGGTCGCCCGCCCGGAGAACACCATGACTGCCAGCACAGCCCCTGAGCAGACCACACCCATCGCCCTGATCCCCTTTAGCGGCAAAGACAAGCCGAGCTCCGATATCATCAACACCTGCGTCCACTGCGGGCTCTGCCTCTCCTCCTGCCCCACCTACCGCGAGACGGGCCTGGAGATGTCATCGCCACGGGGCCGCATCTACCTCATGAAGGCCGTGGACGAGGGCAGGATCGGCCTGGAGAGCCAGGTCTTCCAGGAGCAGATGAGCCAGTGCCTCAACTGCCGCGCCTGCGAGGCCGTCTGCCCCTCCGGCGTGCAGTACGGCGCCATCCTGGAGGCCAGCCGCGCCCAGCTCGAGCAGGCCCGCGCCGCCGGGCTCATCCCCGCCGCCTCCCCGGCTGACCAGACAGCAGAAGCTCCCCGCCTCCCACCTCGCCCTCTCTGGCAGCGCGCCCTCCGCGGCGCCGTCTTCGGCACGCTCTTTAAGCAGATGTCCCTCTTCCGCGCCTTCACCAGCTCGATGTGGCTCTACCAGAAGAGTGGCGCCCAGTGGCTCGCCCGCAAGAGCGGCATCCTCAAACTGATGGGGCTCGACGAGACCGAGCAGCTGCTGCCGTCGCTCAGCGGCAGGATGGTCGTTCCGCAGGGCCAGGTCTTCCGTGCCGAGGGCGAGCGGCGCGCCAGCGTGGCCCTGCTCACCGGCTGCATCATGAGCACGGTCTTCGCCGAAGTGCACGAGGCCACCATCCGCGTGCTCCAGAAGAACGGCGTCGAGGTGATCCTGCCGCCCGGCCAGGGCTGCTGCGGCGCGCTCCATACCCACGGCGGCGACCTCGACGGCGGGCGCGAGCTGGCCCGCACCAATATCGCCGCCTTCGAGGGCCTCGGCGTGGACGCGATCATCGTCAACGCGGCCGGCTGCGGCGGCACCATGAAGGAGTATGGCCACCTGCTCCACGACGACCCGGCCTGGCACGAGCGGGCCGTCGCCTTCAGCCGCAAGGTGCGCGACATCCACGAGTACCTGGCTGCCATCGGGCTGAGGCGTGAGGGCTTGGGGCCGCTGGAGGTAAGCGTCACCTATCAGGAGCCCTGTCACCTCGCCCACGCCCAGCGGATCAGCGCGCAGCCTCGCGCGCTGCTGCAGGCCATTCCCGGCCTCGAGCTACGGGAGATGCACGAGAGCGCTCTCTGCTGCGGCTCCGCCGGCATCTACAATGTCACCCAGCCCGAGATGGCCGCCCGCCTCGGCGCCCGCAAGGTCAACAATGCGCTGGCCACCGGCGCCCAAGTGATCGCCACCGGCAACCCCGGGTGCGCGATGCAGCTGGCCGGCGAGCTGCGCCGCCGCGGCCAGGAGGTTCAGGTGCGCTATATCGTCGAGCTGCTCGACGAGAGCTACCGCAGAGGCCGCGCGAATCTCGCCACAGAGCCACAGACGCGGGGCGGCTGAGGGCCGAAGCATTCGTCTCAGACTGCGCCCGTACCATATGTGCGACCTGAGGCGAATGCTTTGGCGGTACGTTCCGAGCGACATATGTGGTTCTAGATTGGTGTCAGAAAGCCGTCGCGGTTCGGACTACCGACTACGGCGTACGGGCACTAGCGTCTAACCCCTTGTGTCGATCACGCCGGTGTGGCGCCACAGCGCGGGCCGCCCCTGTGTTCGCACACTGCTGGCCATCCGGACGCGGCTGAAGCCTCATTTGCCAAAAGAGCCATCTATGCTAATATAAGCCCGCCGTGGGGATGGCCCATTAGGAAAGTACAGGCGCTGGCCTAGTTGATTGCCACCCCCCTTCCTTGTTTCACTATGTCTTCTATTCCTCCTGGGTAGGCAGGTCAGGTCTAAAAGGTATCTTTCCTGCTCGACGAGCCCTCGCCAGTCCGTATATAATGGACGGCAAATCTCGTTCCTCTCTTCACAAAGTACGCGACGTGGGCCTCCGCCAGTCTGCCTAGTCTGGTCGTTGCCGATGAGTGACATTATTTTCCACTCGACCGAGCGCGAGCTCGCCGCCGTTCGTGCCCGCTTGCAGTCCTCCCGTGGTAGACAGTTCTGGCGCTCCCTTGACGAGCTGGCTGATACCCCGGCCTTCCACGAGCTGCTGCGCCGCGAGTTCCCGGCCGGCGCCGCCGAGATGCACGACCCGCTGACAAGGCGGACGTTCCTCAAGCTGATGGGGGCCTCGCTCGCACTGGCCGGCCTCTCCGGCTGTACGGCGGCCATTAGGCCGCCCCGGGAGCAGGTGGCGCCCTACGCCCGCGCCCCCTACGACCAGCAGCCTGGCATCCCCCAGTACTACGCCACTGCCACCAGCCTCGACGGCTTCGGCCTCGGTGTTGCGGTGAAGAGCTACGATGGCCGCCCGGTGAAGATCGAGGGCAACCCCGACCACCCCGCCAGCCTCGGCGCCACCGACATCTTCGCCCAGGCCGACCTGCTCCAGCTCTATGATCCAGACCGCCCCGAGACGGTCTTGAAGCAGGGCCGCATCAGCACCTGGAATGAGTTCCTCACCGCCTTCAATGGTGTGATGCAGCTCCAGCGCGCGCTGCAGGGTCAGGGCCTGCGCATCCTCACCAGCAGCGTCACCTCGCCCACCCTCGCCGCCCAGTTCGCCGAGCTGCTCGAAACCTTCCCCGCGGCCCGCTGGGTGCAGTACGACCCTGTGGGCCATAGTAACCGCTACGAGGGCGCCCGCCTCGCCTTCGGCGAGCCCGTCGAGACGCGCTACCGCTTCGACCAGGCCAGGGTGATCCTCTCCCTCGACGCCGACTTCCTCTTCAGCGGCCCCGGCCGTGTGCGCTACGCCCGCGATTGGATCAGCAACCGCCGCGTACTCGCCGAGACTGAGGAGGTCAGCCGGCTCTACAGCGTCGAGCCCGTCTACTCCAACACCGGCATCGTCGCCGACCACCGGCTGCGGCTGAAAGCCGCCGAGGTCGGGCAGGCCGCGGCCTATGTCGCTGCCGCCCTCGGCGTTGCCGGCGCCCCCCAGGCCAGCCTCCCCGCGCAGGCCACCGCCTTCCTCGACGCCGTGGTCGCCGATCTCCGGGCCGCTGGCGCCAACGCCTTGGTGGTCGTCGGCGAGCATCAGCCCGCCGCCGTCCACGCCCTGGCCCACGCGATCAACAACGCCCTCGGCGCCGTTGGCACCACGGTGGAGTATAGCGACCCGGTGATGGCCAACGCCGCCAATGCCAGCGATCAGCTCGCCGGCCTGCGCGAGCTCGTCAACGACCTCAACAACGGCAACGTTGATGTGCTGGTGGTGATCGACTCGAACCCCGCCTTCACCGCCCCCGCCGACCTGAACTTCGCCGATGCGATGGGCCGCGCCCAGTTCAAGGCGGTGCTCAACTTCTATAACGACGAGACGGGCGCCCTCGCCGATTGGTTCATCCCTGCCTCCCATCCGCTCGAGAGCTGGAGCGATGTGCGGGCCTTCGATGGCACTGCCACGATCATCCAGCCGCTGATCATGCCGCTCTACAGCAGCCGAAACGCCCACGAGCTGCTCGCGGCGATGCTCGGCCAGAGCGGGCAGACCGACTATGACATCGTGCGGGCCTACTGGCAGAGCCAGAGCGGTATCGCAGACGAGGCTGAGTTTGACACCTTCTTCCGCCGCGCCCTCCACGCCGGCGTCGTGCCCAATACCGCCTTCCCCACCCGCTCCGTCAGCCTCCAGTCCGGCATCAACTATACGCTCCCGCCGGCCAGCGAGGGCCTCGAACTGATCTTCCGGCCCGACCCCTCGATCTACGACGGGCGCTATGCCAACAACGGCTGGCTCCAGGAGCTGCCGAAGCCGGTTACCAAGCTCACCTGGGACAACGCGGCCCTCGTCAGCCCCGCCACGGCCATCCGCCTGCTCGGCCTGCCGTTCAGCGTCGAGGATCTCGCCGCCGAGGATAACATCGTCGCCCAGCGCAACTTGGAGGCTCTCTCCAAGGCTAACGGCACCCTCGTGAACCTGAGCTACGGCGGTCGCACGCTGCAGATGCCGATCTGGATCGTGCCAGGCCACGCCGACGATACTGTGACCGTCACCTTCGGCTACGGCCGCGGCGAGCAGGCCGGCCGCGTCGGCGCCGACACCGGCTTCAACACCTACAGCCTGCGCACCAGCGATGCGCCCTGGTTCGGCGGCGGCCTCCAGGTGAGCCAGGCTGGCGGCTCTTACCAGCTGGTGAGCACTCAGGACCACTGGACGCTCGAGGGCCGCGATATTGTGCGCGTCGGCGAGCTCGAGCGCTTCAAGGAGAACCCGCGCTATATCGCCGAGGAGGTGCTGCTCCACGAGTTCGGCAACACCGAGCAGGAGTTCCACAGCGTCCTCCCCAGCCAGCTGCCGCCCCCCTTCGACTACTCCCAGCCGCCCCAGTGGGGCATGCTGATCGACCTCACGGCCTGTATCGCCTGCAACGCCTGCGTTGTCGCCTGCCAGGCCGAGAACAATATCCCGGTCGTCGGCAAACACGAGGTGTCGAAGGGCCGCGAGATGCACTGGATCCGCATCGACCGCTACTTCGCCGGCGCCAACTTCGACAACCCCGAGACCTACGTGATGCCCATGACCTGCCAGCACTGCGAGCAGGCCCCCTGCGAGCTTGTCTGCCCGGTGGCCGCCACCGTGCACGACGCCGAGGGCATCAACAACATGGTCTACAACCGCTGTGTGGGCACGAAGTACTGCTCGAACAACTGCCCCTACAAGGTGCGCCGCTTCAACTTCTACCAGTACAGCGACACGAACACCGAGAGCTTCAAGCTGATGCGCAACCCCGAGGTTACGGTGCGCAACCGGGGCGTGATGGAGAAGTGCACCTACTGCATCCAGCGCATCAGCGCCGCCCGCATCCGCGCTAAGGTCGAGGGCAACCGCCCGATCGCGGAGGGCGAGGTGAACACCGCCTGCGCTCAGGCCTGCCCCACCCAGGCGATCGTCTTCGGCGATATCTTCAACCCGAACAGCCAGGTGGCCCGGCTCAAGGCCCAGCCCCACAACTACACTGTGCTCGATGTGCTGAACACCAAGCCGCGCACCAGCTATCTCCCCCGAGTGCGCAACCCGAACCAGGCCCTGGCCGGCGAGGGCGGCGAAGGATCGCATTAGAGGACGAGCAGCGCTATGCATCGAAACTCTCGGCTAAGACTCTCATCGCTGGCCCGGATCGGGTGGCTCCCCCTCTGCCTGCTGCTGGCAGCCTGCCATATCGATATGTATGACCAGCCGCGCTACACGGCCAATCAGCCCAGCGCCTTCTTCGAGGATGGGCGCTCGATGCGCCCCCCCGTGCCGAATACGGTGCCAATGACCGCAGAGGAGCCCGACTCGGTGCTCTACACCGGCCTCGAGAATGGCGAACTGGCCATCGAGCTGCCCGTGGAGCTGACGGCCGAGCTGCTGGAGCATGGGCAGTCCCGCTATAACGCGTACTGCGCGCCCTGCCACGGCCTCTCCGGCGAGGGCAATGGCGTGATCGCCTACCGGGGTGGCTTCCAGGTGCCGTCCTTCCACCAGGACCGCCTGCGCACCGTGGCGCCCGGCTATATCTTCGATGTGATCACGAACGGGATCGGCCGGATGTACAGCTACGCCAACCGCATCCCACCCGAGGATCGCTGGGCCGTGGTCGCCTATGTTCGCGCGCTGCAGCTCAGCCAGTACGCCGATGTAGACGACCTGAGCGCTGAAGAGCGCCAGCAGCTCGGGGGGCAGTAACATTATGTCTGCACAAGTCTTCCCGCGCACGGCCAACGCCCTCGTCTGGATCAGTATCATCGGCATCGGCCTGCTGATCGGCGGCATCGTCGCCGCCCTCATCGGCCTCTATCTCTCGCCCTGGTACACCGACGTCGGCGTCGTGCAGCCCCAGCCGATCCCTTTCAGCCATAAGCACCACGTCGACGAGCTCAAGATCGACTGCCGCTACTGCCACGCCACCGTCGAGCGGGCCAGCCACGCAGGCTTCCCCTCCACCGATACCTGCATGTCGTGCCACTCCCAGGTCTGGACGACCAGCCCGCTGCTCGAGCCGGTGCGCGAGAGCTACCGGACCAACGAGTCGATCGTCTGGAACCGGGTCTACGACCTGCCCGACTTTGTCTATTTCAACCACAGCATCCATGTGGCCAAAGGCATCGGCTGCTCGTCCTGCCACGGCCGCATCGATCAGCAGCAGCTCGTCTCCAAGGCCCAGCCGCTCTATATGAGCTGGTGTCTGAGCTGCCACCGCGACCCTGCAGAGAATGTCCGCCCGCGGGATGAGGTCTTTAACATGGCCTTTGATCCGCAGTCGCTGCCCCGCGCCGAGCGAGAGGCCCTGGTGCAGGAGTACCAGATCGCCACCGACGGCCGCCTGACGACCTGCTATACCTGCCATCGCTAGAGGAGCCTGCTATGAGCCACGGACACGGTCACGGCCATGCCGCCGGCGAGGGCGCCTCGCAGCAGAGCATCACCGCCGGCTACGAGCTCGCCGACGCGAAGGCCCGCCCGCTGGTCATCACTACAATCGCGATCTTCGTCGTCATCTTCCTCTCCTACGCGCTGATGGCCGGGCTGCTCTTTATCGCCGGTAACTCGCCCGCCGATCGAAGCAACGCCCTGAACCCGACCGAGATCGCCGTACAGCTTCCGCCCGAGCCGCGCATCGAGCAGAACCCCCAGAACGACGGCGCGCGCCTCGTCGCCGAGGCCGCCGAGCACCTGGAGCAGTACGGCTGGGTCGCACAACGGGATGGGATCGCCCATATTCCTATCGAGCGCTCCATGGAGTTGCTCCTGGAGAAGGGCATCAACCCGTTCGGAGAAGAATAGTAATGGACCGTCGGTTACTCCTGATCGTGCTCCTCGCCCTGCTCGCCCTGCCCGGCGTCGCCGCGGCTCAGGGCGGGACGGGCGACCCGCTCGAGGATGTTGCCTACGAGCAGCGCCTCGGCGAATATGTGCCCCTTGAGCTGCCCTTCGTCGATGAGACCGGCCAGGCCGTGCTCCTCGGCGACTATTTCGGCGAGCAGCCGGTGCTCCTCGCCCTCGGCTACTATGAGTGCCCCATGCTCTGCTCCCTGGTGCGCGAGGGCCTCGTCAATGCCGTCAGCGACGTGCAGCTCAACATCGGCGCCGACTACCAGGTAGTGTATGTGAGCATCGACCCGGCCGAGACGCCGATGAACGCCGCCAACGCCAAGGCGGTGTCGCTCGCCGAGTATGGCCGCCCCGAAAGCGCGGACGGCTGGCATTTCCTCACCGGCCCCCAGGATAGCATCCAGCGCCTCGCCGACGCGATCGGCTTCGCCTATTTCTACGACGAGCGGATCGACCAGTATGCCCACGCCGCGGGGATCGTGGTGCTCACACCCCAGGGCCAGCTCGCCCGCTACTTCTACGGCATCGAGTACAACCCGAGCGATCTGCGGCTCGGCCTCGTCGAGGCCGCCGATAATAAGATCGGCAGCCTCGTGGATCAGCTGCTGCTGCTCTGCTATAGCTACGACCCCGTTACCGGCCGCTACTCCGGCCTGATCATGACGGTGCTACGGGTCGTCAGCGCGCTCTTTGTTGTCTTTGTGATCGGCCTGGTGATCTTCCTCAGCCGCGGGACGAGCACCCCTGGCTCACCACCTGGCCGCGCCCCCGCCGCAGGGTAGGCTGTTCGCTGCGTGGAATGGGCGGTGGAGTGTTCGTCGGTGCTAGCTCGCCCTGAATAGGACGCCGTATGCCAGACTTCCCTTTATTTCCGGACCAGGCCTCAACCTTCGCCGCACAGATCGATACCCTCT
>DAOUGF010000429.1:0-5209 GCA_034429295.1 Chloroflexaceae bacterium | reverse complement strand
CGGCGCGGCCGCGGCAGGCCGAGCCGGCGGCAGGACAAAGGTGATCAGGAGCAGGGCCAGGGCCAGCAGGAGTCGGGGCATGCCTGGGTTTCTAGTGGCCGTACGGCATAGTCTGTAGCCCGTGGTCCGTACGGCGTCTGGAGAGGGCGGCCAGGGTGGGCCGCTCTCTTGGTTCTGTGCAAAAGCTCTTTGCGCCCACATCTCTGGGGCGCATTGATGCCCCATGCTACCAGTTGGAAGGGCATAGGCGCAAGGGAGCTGTCTGCCGCCAGCGCCGAGACGCCATCGCTAGCTTTCGCGCCTTCGTTTCGTGTTTTAAGCGCTGCGCGCCGTCTTGCGACCCGCGTCATTCGCGTTCCAAACGTCCTCCCGCCCAGCGGTATAATTCTTCGGCACCTTGCACCGGCACAATGTTATGGATGATCATCAGACGGTAGCGCCCCAGCTCACGGGCGGGGTCGCCACACTAAGCCCTCAGCAGCGCGTCACGCTCCGTTCGCGGCGGCGCAGCTTCGCCATCGGCGCGTTGGGCGTCGTCCTCTGCCTGCTGCTGCTGGCGTTCCTGGGCGCCTTGGGGCTGAGTGGCGCCATCGCGCCAGCCGCGCTGCTCGCCGGCATGGGCCTCGGCGCGCTCTGGATCTGGCTGCTCGCCCCGGCGCTCATCCTCTGGCGCAGGGCTGGCCGCGATCTGCGGGAGGGGCGCGTGGCCACGGTGGAGGGCCCGGCGATCATCGAAGCGCAGGCCACGCCGGGGTTGATCCGGCTCCCGCGCTACCGCCTCCACATCAGCGGACGCAGCTTCGCCTTGGGGCGCGCCCGCTTCCTCCAGGCGATCCCTGGCGCGCTCTATCGCGCCGTCTATGCCCCGAACTCCGGTGTGCTGCTCGACCTGGCGCCGCTGGAGCAGGCCGCCGGGCGCAGCGTGGCGTCGCATGGGGCCGCCGAACCGTCTGCGCCGTCGCCGGCCGCGCCGTCCGTGGCGCTGACGGGGCAGGAGCGCGAGCTGCTCGGCCTGATCGCCGCCGGGCTCTCGAACAAAGAGATCGCAGCCCGCATGGCCCTCTCGGTGAACACCGTCAAGATGTACTGCTCGCAGCTCTACCGCAAGCTGGAGGTGAGCCGCCGCACCGAGGCCGTGGCCCGCGCCCGCCGTGAGGGGCTGCTGTAGGGGCCGGACTATACCTTTTCCATCCTTTAGTAAATAGCCTCGGGCTTGGGCGCTCGCTATCCTGGAGCCATGGGGCGGCATCGCGTCGCCCCGATCTCCAGGGAGGACCCCATGCACAACCTGAAGCTCATCCGCCGGCGCTTCCCCGGCAGCTACCACCGCATCATCACCACGCTGCTCGCCCTCTCCATCGCCGCCCTTGCGATCGGTGTCGGGCTGCTGCTGCTCGCCAGCTAACCCTCAGTCGCCGGGAGGCGCTCACATGACCGGAGCGGGCGCACAGGCCACTATGATGTGCGGCTCTGCGCCCGCTGCACCTCTGCTGTGAGGAGGTGGCCCGTGCTCTCCACCGCGGCCGGGCGCGGGATCTCGACCTCGATCAGCAGGCCGCCCGCGCTGCCGTTGGTGATGCGCAGCTTGCCCTGGAGCAGGGCGACCCGCTCGCTGATGCCCACCAGCCCGTAGTGGCCGGAGCGGGCGAGGCTGGCGAGATCCAGGTTGCCGTCGAGGCCGCGGCCATCGTCCTCGATCGCGAGGGAGATCGCCCGGCGCGAGGCGAGGCCGAGGCGGATGTGGGTGGTGCGGGCGCTGGCGTGCTTGCGCACATTCGCCAGGCTCTCCTGCACAATGCGGAAGATCGAGAGCTCTAGCTCCTCGGGGAGCCGCCCTAAGCCTTCGTCAACCTCTAGGCTCACCGCCACGCCCGTGCGGGCCGACCAGTCGCGGGTGTAGGACTGCAGGGCGGCGCCGAGGCCGAGGCTATCGATGGTGGGCGGGCGCAGGTTGCCACAGATCCGCCGCACGTCGCCCACCAGGGCCCGCACACTCTCGCGCACCGCGGCGAGCTCGGTCGCCAGTTCCCGATCGGCCCCCGCCTCGCCCTCCAGCTCCTCCAGCTCAAAATTCACGCTGAGCAGATCCTGGATCACCTGGTCGTGGAGCTCGCGGGCCAGGTATTTGCGCTCGTCCTCCCGCTCGGTGAGCAGGCGGCGCTGGGCATCCTGCAGCGCCAGGTTGGCCTGGTCGAGCGAGCGCACCTGCTCGGCCAGCTGCTTGATCAATTGCTGGTTCAGGCTGTCCTGGGCGGCCAGGTTGCGCTCCAGCCGTCGCTGCTGCAGCCGCAGGCGCTCAGCCTGCTCGCGGGCGCTGTAGTAGCTCTCCAGGGCCCAAATGATCGGCGTGAGCTGCTGATGCTCACCCTGCCCGATCTGGGCTGAGACCACCGCCTCGCGGTTGGTGCTGTCAGTGCGGGCGTCCATAGCCACGCGGCCCTCGTTCAGCACAACCACCCGGTCGGTCACGGCGAAGATATGGTCGAGGCTGCCGGTGGCGAAGAGCACGGCGGCGCCCTGCTGCTGCCAGCTGCGCACGAGGGCCAGCAGGCGCTGCTGATAGCCGTAGCTGAGCAGGGTGGTGGGCTCGTCGAGCAGCACAAGGCGAGCGGGCAGCACCATCGCGCGGGCGATGGCGATCAGCTGGCGCTGCTCGCTGCTGAGGTCGGTGACGGAGGCGCGCAGGCTGGGCGCCGGCATATCGAGCTGGGCGAGGAGCTCGCTGGCCTTGGCATCCATCGCCCGCCTGTCGGGCGTGCGCAGCCAGCCGAGGCGGCGCGGCCAGCCCTGCTCGGCGCCGAGAAAAATATTGGCCGTGATATCGAGCTTCTCGGCGAGCACGGGGCGTTGGGGCACCAGGGCCACGCCAAGCTGCCGAGGGGAGAAGGGCCAGCGCAGCCGCTCACCGTCGAAGCGCACCTCGCCGGCGCTCGGCGTCATCACGCCAGCAAGAATCTGCGCCAGCACCGACTTGCCGGCCCCTGAGCGGCCTACCAACCCCACCACCTCGCCCGGCTGCACGCAGAAGCTCACCCGGTCGAGGGCCGTGAGGCTGCCGAACGACTTTGTGAGTCTGGAGATCTGGAGCAGGGGTTCCATAGCTACGGCGGCGGCAGCGGCGTCTGGAAGTCGTTCGTCTCCCAGGCGCGGAGCATCGCGTCCACGTTGTTGCGGGTGACGATATCCATGCCGGTGTCGATCATCGGCGGGAACTGTTTGCCGTGGACCACAGCATCATAGACGATCTGGATCGAGTCGTAGCCCCAGCCCCAGTACTTCTGGCCGATCAGGGCGGTGAGATAGCCGTCCCGCAGCAGCTCGAGCTGGAAGGGCAGTGTATCGAAGCAGACAGTCTTCAGCCGGCCGGAGCGGCTGGCCTGCTCCCAGAGCGGCATGGCGCCGCGGTCGGCCACGAGGGGCCAGAGGCCGACGAAGAGCCAGCCGTCGAGGTCGGGGTGAGCCTGCATCACCTCCTCGACGCCCTGCACGCCGCGGCTGATATCCTCGTTGGTGGCGACCTCGGCGACGATCTCGATGCCGGGGTAGCCGGCCATTACATCGCGGAAGCCGGCCACCCGCTGCTCCAAGTTCAGCCCGCCGGGTACGCCGGTGATGATCGCCACCTTGCCGACGGGGCCAGTGGCGGCCACCAGCAGCTCGGCGGCTTTGCGGCCGGCGGCGTAGTTGTCGATGCTGAGGAAGGTGAAGCGGCGGCTGTCGGGCGCGTCGCTGTCCCAAGTCATCACGGGGATGCCTGCGGCCACGGCGCGGTTGATCGGATCGGTGCAGGCCGTCGGATCGTTGCAGGAGACGGCGATGCCGTCCACCTGGCGGGCGATCAGGTCGTCGAGCACCCTGGCCTGCTCAACCGCATCGGCGGCGGTGGGGCCGACGGCGATCAGCTCCACCTCGTATGGGCCACTGGCGCTGAGCTCCTCGGCCTTCTGGCGGGCGCCGCGGTAGCCGTGGTCGAAGACAGGATTGCCGAGGCTCTTCGTCACCCAAGCCAGCGTCAGCTTAGGGCGGGGAGTGGCGGCGGGGGTGCAGGCGGCGAGGAGCAGGATCGCGAAACACACGAAAAGCCGCGAAAAACGCGAAAGCGAAGGCGCGAAAGGCCGAACCGACGAACGCGAAAGGCACGACGGCGAAAGGGCGGCCTCACACTCGCCCCTTCCCTTTCGCGTCTTCCCTTTCACATCTTCGTCAGTTCGCGTTCGCGTTTTTCGCCTCATTTCGCGCCCTTCGCGATCCAAACGCTCCCCCTACACCAACCGCCGCCGCCGCACATAGTCGATCAGCACAACACCCAGGATGATCGCCCCGATCGCGCCGATCTGCAGGTAGGAGGGCAGGCCGAGCAGCACCATGCCGTTGCGCACCATCAGCATCAGCAGGGTGCCGAGCACCACGCCGAGCACGCTCCCCTCGCCGCCGAAGAGGCTCGTGCCGCCGATCACCGCCGCGGCGATGATATCGAGCTCGTAACCCTCGGCCGCGGTGGGCGCCGCCACGCCCAGCCAGGCCGTCATAATGATCCCGCCGCAGGCCGCCAGCAAGCTGCTCAGCGTGTAGACCGTGATCTTGATCTGCGTGGTGGGCACGCCGGCCAGCCGCAGCGCCCCCTCGTCGTGCCCGAGAGTATAGATATAGCGCCCGAGCACAGTGCGGTCGAGCAGCAGCCCCACCAGCAGCGCGAGCACCGCCATTGCCACCAGCGCCAGCGGCAGCGCGATCCCGCCGACGCTCAGGTCGCTCTGGCCGAGGGCGCGGAAGCCGGCAGGCAGGTCGCGGATCGGCGCGCCGCCGGTGAGGCCAAGGGTGAGGCCGCGGGCCACGCCCATGGTGCCCAGCGTCACGATGAAGGGCGGCAGCCCGAAGCGCCCCACCAGCAGCCCGTTCACTAGGCCCACGGCGGCGCCGGCCAGCAGCCCGGCCGCGATCGCCAGCGGCATCGGCAGGCCGGCCCGCAGCCCCAGCGCGCAGACCAGCCCGGCCAGGGCCATCACCGCGCCAACCGAGAGGTCGATGCCGCCCACCAGGATCACCAGGCTCACCCCCAGGGCCGCCACGGCGAACCAGGAGACGCCCCTGGCCAGGTTGAGCAGGTTCGTCGCCTGCAGGAAGTTCGCGCTCAGCAGGCTGAGCACGCTCGCCACCAGCAGGCAGAGCCCCAGGATCAGCAGCTCCTGGCGGCCGGCCAGGGCCCGCC
>DAOUGF010000428.1:0-7170 GCA_034429295.1 Chloroflexaceae bacterium | reverse complement strand
CTGTAGAACGTCGCCGGGGTGCGAACGGTGTTGCCGTTGTCGTCGCGGTCGAAATTGGAGTCGGGGGATGGCGAGGCAAGCTCGGAGATCACGCCGTTGTTGCTGATGGTTGTGCCGCTGCTGTGATAGCCGGCAAGGGGGCCGCCCGAGGCCATATTCGACGGCGCGATGCCGATGAAATATTGTCCCGGATAGAGCGGCACGGAGCTCCCCAGGGCCACGCCGCCAACGTGAGTCTGGGCCGTGAACAGATAGAAACCGCTTGCGTTCGTAGTCTGCTGGGCGATCCAGAACTGCTCGCTGCCAGTGAGCACGCCGTCGCCGTTAGCATCCTGGAAGAGCTGCACCGTCACATTGGGGATACCCGTGGAGGAGCCGAGCACGGCCCCCGCTCCGTCGTTGTCGAACCGATCGTTGTTGGTATCGAACCAGACCCGGTTCCCGATGCTGACGACCGGGCCGTACATGCCAGCATCCCGGGTCAGGTCGTTCTCGCCCGCGGTGAGCTGGGTGATGTCGGTGCGGCCGGTGGCCGGGTTCACGTCGCTATCGATGATGTCGGCGGTGGTATCTTGCGGGCTGATCTGGAAGCCGGCGGGCGGCACAAACTCGGCAAAGTAGAAGCCGGGGTTGAGCGCCGGGAACAGGTAGTAGCCGGGATTGCCGCTCCCGTCGGCGTGTGTGATCTGCGTACCGACCAGGGTCTGGTCGCCGGTGGTGTCCGAGTTGCCGTCGGCGTCATTGTACAGGCGCACTGTCACGCCGTTGATGCCCCGATACGGCGGCTCATCCTGGCTGCCGTTCTGGTTGAGATCGTTCCAAACATAATCGCCGTAGGAGGCCAGCCCGGCAGGGACAGGGCGGATCTCGATGCCGGCTGGCGGCGGCTGCACCACCAGGCGCGAGCCATCGTCGACGCGCACGGCCTCGTAGGCGAAGCTGTTCCAGGCGACATTTGTGTCGTCGTTATCGCCAAATATGCTGTTCAGGCCAGGGCCGGCGAGCGGCGCATCGCTGGGCGCGAACATCGGGATGGTGATGCGCACCGTCTGGCTGGGCGGCAGCACATAGTTGCCCAAGCTGATCTTGAGCGAACGCACCGCGGTCGGGTCGGAGGGCAGGTTCTCGCTCCAGACACCCGGCCCAGGCGCAACCCCATCCACCATCGGTGTGCAGCCGGGGTTCGTGGGCGCCAAGTTCGGCCGGCAAGGGTTGACCTCGGTGCTGTAGCGCACCGTCAACTCTGAGATGGCAGGGCTGATCGTGACCGGGCCAGCCAGCCGCGGCGTCCAGGCCGTGCCAAGCGGTACCCGGTCGCTCACGCCGACATTGCCGGGGGCGGGGGTGGCGTACGGCAGAATATCGATGAGCTCGATGTTCTGGAAGTCGACGTTGCCGGTGTTGTCCAGCTCCAGCTGGTAGGTGATCTGGCCGCCCTGCACCGTCTGGCCGACCTGCGGCTCGCTCTGAAACACGCTATCGAGCTGGCCGCGCACATATTTCGTCGCACCCATCGAGGCGGCCGCGTTCACGCTCAGCTCGGCGGCCGGCGAGAAGCAGAGCTTGTCCGCCTCAAAGCCGCCGGCGATGAGGATGGGCTGCTCGGCCGGGGCGGGGGTGGCGCAGTTGTCCCTGCGCACCAGTGAGGTTGGGGTGGAGAAATTGACCAGGGCAAGCCGGTTGGCGATGCTGCCGGCGCCGGTCGGGGGGGTGCCGGCGTTTACCGTCACGTTGAACTCGATCGCCGCCTCGTCGCCGGAAAGGATCGAACAGCCGGCGCCGGCCCAGCTCCACTGGAGCAGCGTGCGGCCGCTGCCATTGAAGTTCGGGGTGGCGCTGAAGGTCGGGCTTGAAGCGCAGCCGCCGATATTCTTGGTCAGCGTCCAACTGGCCGGCACATACGTGACGTGGGCCGGCAGCAGGTCGGCGATCACCGGGTTGTCCAGCGGTGCGAAGGTGCCGTTGCCCATCGTCACGCGGTAGCGCACTGTCTGGCCGGGCAGCGCGGGGCTGCCGCTGACGATCGCAATCTGCGGCGCGGGCCGGGCCTTCGGCACATCAACCACGGTTGTTGTGGTATCACTGGCCTGTGTGAGTGGCGCGCCTTGGGCTTCGCCGTTGAGCGTTATGGTTGAGGCAACGGTGTGGGGCAGCGTGTAGGCCGCGCCGCCCCCGTTGGGCGGGTTGACCACTGTGCTGCGCACGGCGATCTGGTCGTTGTCGAAGCCGGCGGGGATGGTCCCGAGGCTGAAGCGCAGCCCCGAGACGTAGTCGCCGGCGATAAAGCCGGGGAAGCTGCCAACGAGCACGTTGGAGCCCAGCGGCACACCTGGGCTCCAGGTTGCCCCGCCATTCTTTTGGTACTGGACCGCCGTGGCGAGGCCCGTGTTGATGCTACCTACAGTGAATTCGGCTGGCACGGGAAAGGTGACCACCACGCTGTCGAGCGGGACGTCACCAGAGTTTTGCACCCGCAGCTGCGTCTCCACCGTGCCGCCTATGATCGTGTCGGCGTCAGTTGTGGCATCCAGGGTGAAGGCCGGAGCGGCATAAGCGGCGAAAGGGCCGGCGAGCAGGATCATGGACAGAATCAACGCGGCGCCGGCCAGTGTGAGGCGGGTGCGAGCCAGGGTCATGATGGATTGACCTTGTGCTGCTAGGAGGCTTATGTAACGGGGGGAAAGGGGACTCTGTAACAGCGCTCCAGCACAAATCGTAGCTTGCATAGTGACGGCGCTATTACCATCGCCTGCGCTGCACGCCTGGCCATGAGCAGTCTATGAGCGAGGATGCGTGTTATAGGTGAACATCGTGGTGCCTACGAGGAATTGCACCAGCGTCGCTACCATGACCATGCGGTTGCGAAACAAGCTCAGGAGGATGATCGGCTCAACTGCCGGCGCTCGATCGGCACAAAGGCAACAGCGGCAATGGCCGCAAGCCTCAACCTACTCAGCCCACGGCGCGCATGAGCTAGCCGCCCACAGCAGTGCAGCAAGCAGCAGCTGGAGCAGCGCGAACAGCGCAGTGCGGCTGAGCAGTGTCACGAGCACCGCGTCCTATCCTGCGCGCCGGGCTTGGGGCGGAGCAACTGTCCCCAGGAGTTCCTGGATCAGCTGCGCCTTTGCTGTTGCTCAGCGGCGGGCTGATGCTGCTGGCCGGGTTGGCCTTGGTGCTCAGCACCCGGCTTGCGCTGGTTATCGCCGCCGTGGAGGTCGGCGCGCTGAGCTCATAGCACCCCTCAACGTTCAGCCGGAAACTGGCCGCTAGCTCTCACTTCTGCCAGAGCGTGGCCCGCCTGTAAGGTAGGCAGTGAGCAGGTGGACAAGCTCATCCACGCAACGCTCGCGCGTGTACTGCGCTGGGGGGTGGAGCACGAGTCGATGCGTGGCGGCCTCAATGAGCTCGATGACTAGATGCGCAGCCAGGTGAGGATCCGGCACAGCAACGTCATGCCGCGCGGTGAGTAATTCCGCCAGATGTCGGGCCGCCGTCTGCTCCAGCGTCTTAACGGTCTCCCACACAACCGGCGGCAGGGCGACCTGTTCAAAAAGCATGCGGTGGAGCCGAGGGTGGCTCGCATGCAGCGTCACCATCGCCTCCACCCACTTGCGAAGCAGGGCGTCCAGCGGCATCGTGCTGTCAGCGGGCTCACGGAGCAGTTGTCCCAGCATTGCCTCGCCTTCAGACAAGTGCCGCAGTGCGACAGCGATCAGGATGGCATCCTTGTTTGGGAAGTACTGGTACAGCGAACCAACCGAGATGCCGCAGCGCTCCGCAATTCGCGCCGTGGTTCCCGCCGCATACCCGTACTCCTCGAAAATCTGAATAGCTGCATCGACAAGCGAGTCGACCGTGAGCTGCGAGCGCTCCTGGACAGGGCTACGACGCGGTCGAAGACGCTTGGGGAGGGAGGTGCTTGTAGGCATACAAACGCGACTTGTCGAAGCAGATCTGCCTCCCTACTATACCAACAGGGTGTGCGTTCGACAACGATGACAAGGAGCGCGTAGATGATTTCCGTGGGAAAGCTGAGACGCCGGATGGGCCTTGCCCTTGTTGGGGTGGCCGTGTGGGAGCTTGTTACTCGGCGAGCTGAGCAACATCGGCTCGGGGAGGGAAGCGAGTACTGGCGCCGCTATTACGACGATGAGACCCTCCGTCGAGGAGACGAGCTGCGGCAGGTTGTCGCGCTGCGCTCAGCCGGCGTGACCATCCATCTCGATGTCTACCCCCAACCGGACCCGGGCGCGCCGGTCATGGTCTTCAACCACGGTGGCGCGGGCTACGGTCGGCTGTTTGTCCCGTTGGCCTTACGCTTCCACGAGCGAGGGTACACCGTGGTGTTGCCTGACCAGCCCGGCCAGGGCTTCTCTGGCGGCACCCGTGGCGACTACACGATCGCTGAGTGTGTCCAGGCCATCGTAGACGCTACACGCTGGGCTCGGAATCGCTTTGCTGGGCCTATATTCCTTGTCGGCGGCAGCATCGGCGGCGCCCTGAGCTACTACGCTGCCGCCGCGGGAGCTCCGGCGGCGGCCATCGCTTGCCTCAACCTCTTTGATTTTGGGGGTGAGGATACGCTGCGCTTGTCACGGCTCGCGCCGCTCGCTGCACTCACCGCAGGGGGGAGGCTGATGCGGGCGTTTCTGGCGCTGCTGCGCCCCTTCGACTGGCTGCGACTACCGGCGCGCTGGCTGGCCCGCTTCGACAAGCTGATGGACGACCGCGACGCAATCTTCCAGCGACAGTGGGACGCAGATCCGGTACCGCTGAGGTGGCTATCACTTCGCCAGGTTGCCAGCAATCTCACCACGCCGCCGGCGGTGCCCTTTGAACACAACTCGGTGCCAACGTTGGTGCTTAACCAGGCCCGCGACCGTATGGTCGACCCGGCGATCACCCGGCGTAACTACGAGCGCTTGGGTGGGCCGAAGCGCTACGTCGAACTGGACTATGGCCACTGGTCGAACGACCCGGCGTTTTGGGATGCCGTGGTCGTGGCCTGCGATGCGTGGTTCCATGAGTACATCGCCTGATACGCTAGGGCCGTACAGCGTAGTCCGTCGTCGGTAGTCCGTCGGGTGATGCGGGCGAGGCTGCTGATGGCGATGAGCCGTCCCCGTGCCAGGGCGCTCTTCACCGGCGATCGCGAGTTGCTGGGCAAGCGCCCTGAGCGGGCGGGCGAAGCCGCGCTCAGGGCGCTAATTGACACTGAGTCCCATTTCTGCCGCGCCTGCAACGCCCGTGTGGTCCAGAGCGATAGCTCATGCTAAGCCGCTTGGCCGGACTGTTCTTGGCGCACTGCGCTGCGATTCCGCCGAGGTGCTGCAGCGCGCTGGCCGATCCCCACTGCCAGCATACCAAGCAGTAAATGCACAACCTCGATCACCCAGTGGAACGGGCCGACCAACAGCCTCGTTTGGGTCAATCCGACGACGATCACCAGCAGGCCGAGCAGGATCGCTCCGCCTGCCAGCGGCCAACTTCCCCCGGGAGTGAACATCTGCCCGACCCCAACAACCCACAGCGAGAGCACCACCAGCACTCCCAACAGCATGTGAAGCCCAAGCAGGTTATAGGCGTTACCGCTCCAGAACAGAAGGCCTAAGAGCAAGGCCAGTACGCCGCAGACGCGCAGGACGATCGATGCAATGCGGAATACCATCTCAGATGCCTCCTTCTCTTGCCGCAGCAAGTAGTGTCCGTCTCAGCTCTTGCAGCTTGTCGGGGTTGCGAATCGCCCTGATCATTCTGACCCGGCCCTCCTCGATATCCATAGAGAGCACGAGGCGCACCTCGTCGGCAGTACGCAAGATCACGGCTGGCTCGCCATTGACCTCGGCCACCACTGGCCAGAAACCGCTCGGGGCCTGTTGTGCATTCGAGAGCACAAATCGTGCGACGGCGGTGCGCCCGTGCAGTGGGCGGGTGGCAGCGCCGGGCACCTTGCCGCCGCCATCGACCCACAGCTCCACGTCGTCGGAGAGCAACTGCATCAGGCCGTCCAGTTCGCCCTGCTCGACCGCACGAAGAAACTGCTCAAAGATCTGGCGATGCGCTTCTGGGGAGGGTTTGAAGCGTGGGCGAGCCGCAGCGATATGCTTCTTGGCGCGACTGAACACCTGACGGCAGGCGCCTTCGGCTTTGCCCACGATCGCAGCGATCTCGGCGTACTCATAGTCGAAGACCTCGCGCAACAAGAACACAGCGCGCTCTACCGGGGTTAACTGCTCCAGGAGCACCAAAAATGCCAATGCCAGCGACTCGTGGAGTTCTACGTGCTGTGTCGGCGCGAACCGTTCGTCCACGCCGGTCAGCACAGGTTCGGGCAACCACGGGCCAATGTAGGACTCGCGTTGGGTCTGCGCCGACTGGAGGTGATTGAGGCAGAGCCGCGTAACAATCGTACTTAAGAAGGCTTTGTGCGAGACGATCTGCTCTGGCGGCGTTGCCTGATAGCGCAGATAGGCTTCCTGTACGATGTCCTCTGCCTCGGTGAGGCTCCCAAGCATCCGGTAGGCGATCGAGAACATGAGCGGGCGGTACGCTTCAAACTGGTCGACATCACCTGAAGCCATAGAACATCTCCGGCTCAATCGTGTACATCAGCATCTCCTTACAAAGAAGACCGCTGAGAGCAGTGGTTTGTGACATCACCGATGCGGTTCGAACAGCTCGATGGGCCCTGCGGCGCGAGCAGCCACCACGAGAGCGTCGCGCTGAGAAAGGCTAGCCCGGCGGCCACGGCGAGCACTGCCCTGAACCCAGTCACGAAGGCCGCCTTGATCGCGCCCTCGATCGCTCTGTGGGTCTCACCGTCCACGCCTTCGGGCACGGGCGTGTTGCCGAGCTGTGTGGCGCCCTGCTGGAGCTGCGCTGCCACCTCTTCCGGCAGCTGAAGCCCTTCTAGCGCACCGCCGAGGGCTCTGCCGAAGACGACAACGATCAGCGCGCCGAGCAGCCCGGTAGCCAGGGCCTGGGCTGTCCGCGTCACTGCATTGTTCACGCCCGAGGCCACCCCCGATTGCTCCGATGACACCGCGCCCATCACGGTGGAAGTGAGCGGGGCCACGGTGATGCCCATCCCCAGCCCGAGCACAAGCAGGCCGGGGAAGAACGTCCACCAGTAGGCCCCAGGGCCCGCCGTCACGCCGGGAAGTGCCAGCA
>DAOUGF010000427.1:0-7171 GCA_034429295.1 Chloroflexaceae bacterium | reverse complement strand
GGGAACTTGGCGAGCAGCACCGGCAGCACATAGATGCCGTGGCGGTTGGCGCTGTTGATCAGCCCGTCGAGGTGGGCCAGCGCCGGCGTCAGGTCGTAGTCAGCCCTCACAGCCTTGGCGCCGCCGAAGACGTAGTAGTTGAGGAAGACTCGCACCGTGTTTACGCCGCGGGCCTGCAGCCGCGCCATGTCGGCCTCGATCACTTCGGGCCGCCATGGGCAGACAGCGTCGGCGCCAAAGTGCAGCTCAGGGCATCCGGCCTCCGTGCCGGTCGGGTGCAGATAGTTCACCCCACGCACGACGAGGGGCGTATCACCGGCGAGCAGCCGCCCCTCCACGACCTGCACCGGCGGCAGCGGCGGCCCGGGGTCCTCCGGGAGCTCCATGGCGGCCCTGGCTGTCGGGGCGGCGAGTTGCGCTAGGACGATTAGCGTGAGCAGCAGCAGGAGCAGTGGCGCGCGGATGGGTCGGCGCAGGGCCATGCGAGCCATATGTGTTCTCAGGAGCGGCGCATGCGTCGCTCCGGCAGCATGGTTAAAATCGTTTTACCCGGCGGCCAGTATACCACGCCCGGCTCAGCGCTCGCGGGGCTCCAGCGTCAGCACCGCCGCGGTGTGGCGCTCAACCGCCTCGCGGCTCCAGAGCAGCGGGATGTAGCGACATGCCCGCCAGGCCGCGGCCAGATCGGCGTAATGGGCGCTTCCGGGGTGGCCGCTCTGGCCCGCCGGCAGCATGATCTGCGCCGCGTCCCAATCGCCGGGGTCGAGAATTTGGCGATAGGAGGGGGCGTTGTAGTGCGGCCCCGCCGCCGTTTCTCGAGGCGCGTGCTGCATATTCACCGTGTCACCGTCGCCGCCCATGGGCCATGGCCCGCGGTTGAAGATCGGCGCGAGCGCCGGCACCCCGCCGAGGGTGTGGCGGAGCGTGAGTGTGTGGATCCGGCCGTAGCGCCACGTTGCAAGGTCGGGGCCAAGACGCTCCCGCAGCTCGTTCACAGTTCGCCGCAGCGCCTCGTGGAGCACACCCGCCCAGCTGCGCCCGCCGCCGAGCCACGGGTCGGGGCTGTCGAGGGCCGCCGCCTCGGCGCGGGCGAGCAACTCCGGCAGCGAGCGGTCGAGAAAGATGTTGGATGGCAGCGCGCCGAAAGCGCCGAGCCCGCTCTGCGCGCCGATCAGCTCGCCGAGCTCGGCGAAGACGACCCTGGGCAGATGGTAGCGCAGGCCAGCGTAGAGCGCTCCTGCCACGCTGTCGGCGGTGAGCTCGCCATCCCAGGCGGTGAGCGCGCTCCGCGCCTGCCGCTCCAGCAGATCGTCCACGTGCAGGGCAGCGATCAGCCGGGCGAGCCGCAGGCCCGGCAGCGAGCGCCAATCGCGTTGGATGCGGGCGAAGCTTGCCGTATCGTGCTGCGGCGTCGCCCGCAGCAGGGCCTCGATCCGCTCGGCCCTGAAGGGGTTGGCCCACTCGCCATGGATCTGGTCGTGGTAGGGGTGGTCAGGGGCGGCGATGCGGTTGTTGGCGCTCACCACCATGCCGTTGGGCGGGTCGAGGCTAGCAGGCAGCGCCTCGTTGGGGATGAAGCCCTGCCACTCGTGGGCGCCATCCCAGCCGGGCACGGGCAGTAGCCCATCGTCGCCATCGGGGCGGATCGGCAGCCGGCCGCCGAGGGCGTAGCCGATGTGGCCGTCCACGTCGGCATAGACGAAATTCTGCGGCGGCACGTCCCAATCGGCCAGCGCCGCGCGGAACTCCGCCCAGTTTCCGGCGCGGTTGATCCGCAGCACCGCGCGGGTGACGGCAGGCGACGGGTCGAGGGCAGTCCAGCGCAGCGCCAGCGCCTCCTGATAGCCGCCAGCGTCGCTCCTGCCCTCGTGGTCCGTCGCATCGCCTGGGCGGCCGTTGGTCGCTGATCGCCGGTCGCGGCGGCGAGCCAGCGGCGAGCCTTCCGGCCCCGCCACATCATCGATGATGGGGCCGTGGTGGGTCAGGCGCACATCGATCGTCACCGGCTCCCGCCAGCCTTTGACGATGATCTCCTCGCGGATGAGCTCGGCCCGCCGCCACTGAGGCTGCGCCCCGTCTTGCGACCCGCCGAACTGGTAGAGCAGCGGGTCGTCGGGGTGAAAGCGCTCGATGTAGATATCCTGGTTGTCAGTCATGGCGTTCGTCTGTCCCCAGGCGATCCGCTCATTGTGGCCGATAATCAGGCCGCAGGTGCCTGGGATGCCGACGCCCGCAACTTTGTAGTCGCCGCCCTCGAGGTGCATAGCGTACCAGAGGCCGGGCAGACCGAGGCCGAGATGGGGCTCTTCAGCGAGGAGCGGGCGCCCGCTCACGGTGCGGCTGCCGCTCACGGCCCAGCCGTTCGAGCCTTGGGGCGCGCTGGTCTCACCGGTGAAGCGGGCCGCCTCAGCAGCCATGCGCAGGGCGTCTTCGCCCATATGGGCGGCGTAGTGCGCGCCCTCCGGCACGGTGATCGGCGCCTCGCCAGGGTAGCGGGGCATCAACTCGGCGGCCCGCTCGGCGCCGACGGCGGCGACAACCTGAGCGTTGAACAGCTCGCTCATCCAGTTGCCGGAGAGCGTGAGCGCCATGATCTTCGGCCAGGCCAGAATGTCGGCGACCTCCCAGGGGCGTGGCCGAAAGCCGAGCAGCGTGAATTCCAGCGGCAGACGGCCGCGAAGCGCCGTCAGGCAGGCGTTCACGCCGTCCACATACGCCTCCAGCACCTCGCGGGTCTCGTCATCGAGCAGTTCCACCTCGCGCCGGGCCAGCCGTGAGAAGCCCAGGGTGCGGATGAAGCGGTCGGAGCTGAGGGCGATCGGCCCGAAGATCTCGGCCAGGCGGCCGTGGGCCGTGCGCCGGTTCAGCTCCATCTGCCAGAGCCGATCCTGAGCGTGTACATAGCCGGCAGTGGCGAAGAGGTCGCGATTGCTCGCGGCGTAGATATGCGGCACGCCCCAGCGATCGCGGCGCACCTCGGCGCGGGCCTGCAGGCCCGGCAGGGGCAGCCGGCCCGACGTGCGCGGGAGCGGACGGCGCAGGGCGGCCACTGCGCCGATGCCGGTTACGCCCGCGGCCAGGCCCATCGTGATGCCGACAGCGCGGGCCAGGCGGGGGAGGTTGAACATCAATGGAGGCACCTTTCTTGCCCCAGATGGACGGGGCGACCACAACAACTCCTCGCCTCATTGTCGGCCTGCTCGCCCTTTGATGTCAACCGCTATGTCGCGGCGACACCGTATAATAGGCCCCACGCGCGCCGCAGCCCCGCGCCACAGACGAGGGATCACGGTAATGACAAAGCTCCAGCTCCCGCCTCAGCTCGCAGCCGACCTGCAGCAGGTAGAGCAGCGCGTGCTGGAGCGCACCCGCACCCGCGCAGCGGTGATCAGCGTGGCCGGCTCGCGTCTGCTGCGCCCTAGCGAGCCCCACGATGAGGCGCACCCGCAGCGGCTGCGGGCCGCCCTGGTGCTCCTGGCAGCGGCCGCTGGCGATTACCAGGGGGAGCGGGTGCTTCACGCCGCTGTCGCCGCCGAACTGATCTATGCCGCCACGCAGACCCATTACGCGCTGGTGGACGAGGCCGGGCGGCGCCGCGGCCAGCCCAGCTCTGGCGAGTGGGGCCACGGTGTCGCGCTGATGGTGGGCGACTATCTCTTCGCCCTCGCCGCGGGCGAAATGGCCCTCGCCCCGGACCCGCGGGTGATCAGCTTTTACTGTCAGGCGGTGATGCGGTTCACCGAGAGCACCCTGGCGCCACCCCCGCCGCTCCAGCCCCTCGACACGGCCAGGGCCGCCTATCTGGAGCGGATCGGCGGCACGGTGGGCGCGCTGACAGCGGCCGCCTGTATGGCCGGCGGCGCCTGCGCGGGCGTTGGACCCCAGGAGCTTGAGGCACTGGGGCGCTTCGGCCACACCCTTGGCCTGGCCCTGCAGGTTGGCGATGAGATCCGCGACCTGACCGCTACGAACAATGATGAGCCGCCGGGCGCGCTCATGTGGGCCGGCGTACTCACGCTGCCGCTGATCTACGCCATCAATGCCGGCGACGGGCCGCGGTTGCAGGCTGCCCTCGACAGCCGGGAGCCAGATGAGCTCGCCTGGGCCGTCGCCGAGGTGGCCCGCCACGGTATCGCGCCGGCCCGCGCCGAGGTGGCTCGCTTGGCCGACCAGGCCCGTGATGCGCTCGCCTCGTTCCCTCCCGCCAGCCGTGCGCTCCTCGCCGCCGCCGACTACGCTGTGTCGCGGGCGTCCGCCCCTTGACTTGCCCTCCCCCTGCCCTGAACTCAGCCGGTAGTTTTCTCTAACAGGACTCTCACCCTGTTGTCACCCTGGCACGCAACCTGCGTTCACCTCTCCTCGTTACAATCATGGCGAACGGAGCGGTGATAAGGGAGCGTACATGATGGGTTTGAGCTTCGAGACAATACTGATGATTCTGGGCGTTGCCAGGCGCGCCCTTGGCTTTTTCTTCCTCGGCATTGGCCTGCTGGGCGCCGTTCTGCCAATCATCCCTGGCTGGCCGGCCTTCATCCTGGCGGTGATTCTTCTCGGCCGCCGCGATCGCACCCTGCGCCAGCTGCATTTGCTTGGCCGGCGCACGCTGCGTTGGCTGCGCCGCCACCCGCTGCCGCCGGTCAGTTCCGGAGGCCGCTGGCTCTCCGAGCAGTACCTCGGCGTGCGCCGCCTGGTTACCCCGCGCATCATCGCAGCCGAGCGCGTCTTCAGGTAGCGCCTGCAAGGTGACAGGGTGACAAGGAGACAGGGGGACGACCTGACGGAGCCGATAGGCGTCCCCTTGTCTCCTAGCCTGAGCGAAGCGAGGGCGGTCCCCTTGTCTCTTAGCCCGAGCGCAGCAAGGGCGATCACCTTGTCGCGAGCAAGCGCAGCGCGCGAGCGAGGGCGGTCACCTTGTCACCCTGTCACTCACGCCTTCGCCATCTGGAGCTGGGTGAAGATCGCCTCGGCGAGCCCTGCCTCTTCGGGGCTGAGGGCCTGCAGCGCCAGGGCGCTCAGAGCGTCAGCCTGCTCCACCGGGTCGGCGCCACCCCCCAGGATCTCGCCCACTTGCTCGGCGCCGGCGCCGCCGAGCACACCGCCGCTCCGCTCAAGGGCGCCCCGCAGGCGCTCGGCCGCGTTCGCCGCCGTCGCCTGTCGATCGAGCCGCACCCGCGGCTGCCTAGCGGTGCTCTCCACAACCACCTCGTAGATCAGCTCGGTGCCGGCGGCGACGCGCCCATGCGCTGTTGTGATCGGGGTGTGGCTCGCCTGGGCAACTGGCTCGTCGCCCTCCCCGGCGCCGAGCAGCGTGGCCCCCTCGGCAGTCACGAGCATCGCGCCGATGGCGAAGGCGCCCGTGGCGGTGCCGTTCAGGCGCACCCGATAGGCGCCGGCCGGCGGGCTGGGGATCACGGCGATATTCAGGTGCTTGCCCCTATGGCCGTGGTCGCGGGCGCGCACCCGGCGGCGCCTGACGGTGGCGGGGCCCTCCGCGGCGGCGCCGAGCACGCCGGGAGGTGTCACCGGCGGGCCCGCCGGCGCCTCCACAACCATGGTCACCGGGGAGGCCGTCATGATCACCAGCCGCGTCTGCGGCACCGGCGCCGCGCCGAGCGCGGGCGTCTGCACGCCGATCGCGCCGAAGACCCGCGTGAGCGCGGCGGGGTGATCCGGCAGGGCGCTGTGGGCAACCCCCGGGATCGGAGCCAGATTCTTCGCCTCCGGGTGCTCGAGCTGCGCGCTGACGTGCAGCACTGTGCCGTCGCCGTCGCCCACGCGCTCCTCGCTCAGCGGCTCGCCGTCCGGGTAGCGGGCCGGGTCGCCGGGGGGCTGCGGCGCCGCTCCCACAGTGATCGTCTTGATTGTCGAGAAGCCCGAGCCGGCGACCGTCGTCACCGGCACGCGGTTCACCAGCAGCTCTACTGCGGCTGGCCGGCTCAGCAGATCGATCACCAGGTTGCGCTCCAGCTGCAGATCCTCCTCCTTCAGCGCACTCGGGTTCTCTTTGCTTGCCAGGTAGTTATCGATCGGCAGGAGATCGCGGATGGCCGGCACTTGGGTGCGCATCGTCCGCAGGACACTCAACCCCGTCTGGAAGGGGTGGGCGTGGCGCAGATACCAGAGATAGACGTCGAACACCACCTTCACCGTCGGGTCGGAGCGGGGATCGCCGCCCCCCCAGGAGTAGTAGGACTCGCTGGCGCCGCGATGGGGCGTGCCGAGGGTGATCAGGCGTTCGACATCGTCCTCGTAGGCATCGCTCTGGATGTAGCTGCGAGAGACCAGGCCGCCCATGCTGTGGCCCACCAGGACCACCTTCTTCGCGCCCGAGCGCTGCTTCGCCCGGTCGATCCAGGGCTTCAGGTAGGTTGTCGCGCTATCCTTCACCGACTTGCGCCAATCGTAGAAGGCGACGAACAGGTCGCGGTCGCGGGTGTAGCCGGCTTTCGTGAAGCTGTCGATGAACTTCTGGCCGTAGTCGATGAAGGGGGGGAAGTTCCAGCCGCTGAGGGTCGGGCCACGCCAGTCGAGCAGTACCGTGAGGTTGAAGGAGCCGCAGATCCCAGGGACAAAGACCACCGGTGTGCGTGCCATGATTTCTACTCCGGTCGCGTCGCCAGCTGATGCCGATAGAGCCGGGCGTACATCCCGCCGCGGGCGAGAAGCGCCTCGTGCGGCCCGTCCTCCACGATCTTCCCGCGGTGCATCACGATGATCCGGTCGGCCCGCCGCACGGTGGAGAGGCGATGGGCGATCACCACGCTCGTCCGGGTGCGCAGGATGCGCTCCAGCGCCTCCTGGATCAGCGCCTCGGTGGCGGTGTCGATGCTGCTGGTCGCCTCATCGAGCACCAGCACGCCCTCAGGGCTCAAGGCCAGGGCGCGGGCGAGGGCGAGCAGCTGCCGCTGGCCCACCGAGAGGTTCGCACCGCCGGGGAGCACCTCGTAGTCATAACCGCCCGGCAGCTGATCGATAAAACGGTCGGCATTGGCCAACCTCGCAGCATGGCGCAGCTCGGCGTCGGAGATGTCGTCGCGGTAGAGCCGGATGTTTTTGGCGATCGTGCCGGCCAGGCAGACCGGCTCCTGGGGCACCACGGCCACGGCGCGCCGCAGGTCGTCGAGGGCGAGCCGGCGGATGTCCACCCCGTCGAGCAGCACGGCCCCGGCCT